>JAYTFQ010000526.1:0-2587 GCA_043734225.1 Anaerolineales bacterium
TTGTATCTGCTCAGGCTCAACAGTGAGATCAATGAAAACATGTAACTGCCCAGCCGGGCGGCGCGGACCCGCCGCTGGCGCTTGTAAACAGGGAAATCAAGGATGTTTTGGCCGAATTGGATGCCGCGAAGCGGCCAGACGATCATCTAGCCGCTTCGCGGCATCCAATTCGGCCGGCATTTTATCCGCGCAGGTACCTGGCCGTGAGCGAGTCTTTCGCCTTGAGCAGTTGTTTGGGCGTGCCTTCAAAGACAACGCTTCCGCCCTGGCTGCCGGCGCCGGGGCCCAGATCAATCACCCAATCGGCATGGCGAATGACGTCTTGATTGTGCTCGATGACGACCACGGTGTTGCCGGCGTCCACCAGGCGGTCAAAGATCGCCAGCAAACGCTCAATATCCGACAGGTGCAGGCTGGTGGTGGGTTCGTCCAGCACATACAGGCTGCCGTGTTTGTGCAGCTCGCTGGCCAGCTTCAGGCGCTGACATTCGCCGCCGGAAAGCGTGCTCAGCGGCTGGCCGAGCCGGATGTAGCCCAGGCCCACGTCGCTCAGCGCTTGCAGCGTCGGCCGTACGTCTTTGTGGTCGAAGAATTCCAGGGCCTGGTCCACCGTCATCTCCAGGACGTCGCTGATCGATTTGCCGTTCAACTGATAGGCTAGCACCTCATCCTTGAAGCGCCGGCCCTCGCACACTTCGCAGGGGAGCTTAACGCTTTCCAGAAAGGTCAGGTCCACGTAGACCACGCCCAAGCCCTGGCAGTTTTCGCAAGCGCCCTGGGAGTTGAAACTGAACAGCGCCGCCGGCACCTTGTTGGCGGCGGCGAAGGCCTTGCGGATGTGGTCCATGATGCCGGTGTAGGTGGCGGGGTTGGAGCGGGTGGAAGTGCCCACCGCGGACTGATCGACGACGATGGCCCGCGGGTGGGCGGCCACGAAGGCGTCGTTGATCAGCGAGCTCTTGCCCGAGCCGGCCACGCCGGTGACCACGGTCAGCACGCCGGCGGGGATGTTCAGCGTGACATTCTTAAGATTGTTCACCCGGGCGTGCTTGATCGGCAGTTGGCCGGTCGGCGCGCGGAAGGTGTCTTTAATCGGCAGGCGGCGCGTCAGATACTGGCCGGTCAAGGTCTCGGCCTGGAGCAGCTCGGCAAAGCTGCCCTCGAAGACGATCTGGCCGCCGCGCGTGCCAGCGCCCGGGCCGACGTCCACGATGTGGTCGCCGATCTTGATGACATCCGGGTCGTGCTCCACCACCAGGACGGTGTTGCCCAGGTCGCGCAGTTTTAGGAGCAGCTCGTTCAGCCGGTGCACGTCGTGCGGGTGCAGGCCAACGCTGGGCTCATCAAAGATGTAGGCCACGTCCACCAGGCTGCCATTCAGGTGCTTCACCAGTTTCAGCCGGGCCGATTCGCCGCCGGAGAGGGTCTCGGTCTCGCGCTCAAGGCTGAGGTAGCCCAGCCCGATATCGATGAGATTCTGCAAGCGGGCGGTGACGGTTTTGAGAACGCCGGCGGCCAGTGACTGCTTTTTGATGGCCTGGATGACGGGCATGAGCGCCGTGACCTCCAGCGCGGAGAGTTGGGCAATGTTGTAGCCGCCAATGGTGCAGGCCAGCGCGGCCTGGCTGAGGCGGGCGCCATGACAGAGCAGGCAGGGCGCCATGGCCAGGAAGGGCTCAATGGCTTTGCGGGTGCGTTCCGGGCGGTTCTTGAAGTCGCGGCGGATGTAGGCTTCGGCAAATTTTTCCATCAGCCCGGCATAGCTGGCGTTGTAGGCGCCGCCGCCGCCCTGGGTTTTAAATTTCAGGTCCTTGCCATACAGCAGCAAATTCATTTCCTTGGGCGTGTAGTCGGCCAGCTTCTTGTCGTTATCGAAAAAGCCGGAGGCGGCATAGATGCCAACCCCGAACATCGGCACCCGGATGGCGCCTTCATTCAGCGACTTGGACAGATCCAGCATTCGGTCGGCCACCGGGCCAACCTTGCGCCCCAAACCCTGGCACTCCGGGCACCAGCCGGCCGGATCATTGAATGAAAACATGCCGGCATGGCCCAGGCGCGGCTGGCCCACGCGCGAGAACAGCAGCCGCAGGATGGTGGTGATATCGGTGACGGTGCCGACGGTGGAGTGCGAGCCGCCGCCCAGGCGCTTCTGGTCCACGACGACCGCCATGCTCAAATTCTCCAGCGCATCGGCATCCGGCTGCGGGTAGCGCGGCATGAAGCCGCGCAGGAACATGCTGAAGTTTTCGCTGAGCAAGCGCTGTGATTCGCTGGCGATCGTATCGAAGACGATGGACGATTTGCCCGAACCCGATACGCCGGTAAAGATGGTAATTTGCCGTTTGGGAATGCGCAGCGACACGCCCTTGAGGTTGTTCTCGCGGGCGCCGCGGATTTCAATATATTCCTGGAGGAGGCGGTTTGGCATGCTGATCGTTTGATCCTTAACGGCAAGGGGGTGGCCGGCGCAGATTGGTGTCGAATGGCTAAGAGAGTGTCTTCAAACTACCGATGAGCCGCCAAGCGTTTGGTGAGCATGCGAATACTGGCGATGTAGATCATGGCTTCACTGGTGGCCGTCTTG
>JAYTFQ010000527.1:0-14488 GCA_043734225.1 Anaerolineales bacterium
ACGCCGCCCGCCGCCACGCCGCCCGCCGCCACGCCGCCCGCCGCCACGCCGCCCGCCGCCACACCGCCAGCAGTCACGCCGCCTGCGTCGACGTCGCCCGCAGTCACGCCGCCCGCAGCCACACCGCCCACCGCCACACCGCCCTCAGCCACACCGCCGGCAGTCACGCCGCTCGCAGTCACGCCGCCCGCAGCCACACCGCCCTCAGCCACACCGCCCACCGCCACGGACGTAGATGCTGGACAAGCCTGACCTTCCGGACGCGCGCCTGATCGCCAGCCTGGCCGACGCCTATGGTCTGCGCGCGGCCCAGTTGGCCTTCTTGCCGCTTGGCGCCGACGTCAACACCGCCGTCTACCGGGTCGAGGCCGCCGATAGCCGCGCCTACTTCCTCAAGCTGCGCCGCGGCGCGTTTGACGACCTGAGCGTCGCGCTGCCGGCCTTTCTCGCCACCCGCGGCCTGGTGGCGGTGATTGCGCCGCTGCCCACGCTGGACCGGCAATTCGCCTCTCGTCTGGACCCCTTCACGCTGGCGCTGTACCCGTTTGTCGATGGCGTGGATGGCTATCAGGCCGAGCTCTCCGAAGCCCAATGGATCACCCTGGGCGACACGCTCAAACGCCTGCACGCCGTCCGCTTGCCGCCCGCCATTCGCCGCGCCCTGCCGCGTGAAGACTATTCCCCGCGTTATCGCCAGCGCGTGCAGGCCTTCCTGGGCCGCGCCCCGGGCACTCACTTCGATGACCCGCTGGCGGTTGAGTTGGTCGCGCTGTTGTTGGCCCAGGCCGCCAGCATTAATCGCTTGCTGGCCGCGGCGCACGCCCTGGCCCGTCTGCTGCCCGACGTCGCCCCGGCGCTGGTCTTGTGCCACGCCGACCTGCACAATGGCAATGTCCTGCTCAGCCGCGCTGGCGCGCTGCATGTTGTCGATTGGGACACCGCGCTGCTTGCGCCGCAAGAACACGACCTGATGTTTGTGGGCTCGGGCCTGTTGGGTTCGGCCGGCCACGAGACTCAGGAAGCCGCCTGGTTCTACCAGGGGTATGGCCCGGCTGAGATTAACCCAGCCGCGGTGGCCTATTACCGCTGCGAGCGCATCGTCCAGGATATTGACGCTTTCATTCAAGAAATCTTGGGCAAGTCCGGTCCTGGCCAGGATCGCCAGCAGTCCTTGCGCTACCTGATCAGCCAGTTCCAGCCGGGGAATGTGGTGGAGATCGCGCTGCGGTCATATGCCGCCATCGCCTAACGTCTGAGCTCGTTCGAAGCAGGAGTTGAAAAATGGCTGACGGAACGGATGTTCCCGCCGGCGCAACTGGAAACTTACAGCTGATCATATTCGCTGGTTTGCCGGGCACCGGCAAAAGCAGTCTCGCCGAAGCCGCCGGCCGCGCCCTGGGCATCCCGGTCTTCGCGAAAGATTGGTTGGAAGGTGTTCTGGTTCGCTGCCAGCTGCAGCCAAAGACTGCCGATGGACCCAGCCTGGGTTTCGCCAGCTATGAACTGCTGACGACACTGGCTGAGCGGCAATTGCGCCTGGGCCAATCGGTCATTTTGGATAGTGTGGCGGGCACTCAAACCATTCGCGCGCAATGGCAAGACCTGGCCGTTCGGCACAGTGCAGTCTGGCGCGTCATTGAATGCATCTGCTCGGACGAACCCGCGCATCGTGCGCGGCTCAACGGGCGTGTGCGAGGAATTCCCGGCTGGCATGAATTGACTTGGGCTGACGTTGAGAGCGTAGCGGCCAATTATGCGCCCTGGCACGAGCCGCGGCTCGTGATGGATGCCGTCCAGCCGCTGTCAGATAACATTGCCGCTGTTCTGCGTTACCTGGCGCCAGTGCCCTGATGCGGCTGGTGCCGGGCGCGATTGTGCCTGTCGCGCGTTGATCCTAGAATAGCGCTGTTCCGCCACCGTCGCCCGCCGGGTCGCCACGCCTGGGCGGCCCTGTCAAGGGAGTTCGTCACCATGCCACTGCTCGCCGCCAACCACATCAACCTGTATTACGAAGTCGCCGGCGCCGGCCAGCCCGTTGTCCTGATTCACGGTCTTGGCTCCAGCACGCTTGATTGGGAATCGCAAGTGCCGGCGCTTTCGCAGACCTATCAGGTCGTCACCTTCGATCTGCGCGGCCACGGCCGCTCCGACAAGCCCGCCGGCCCGTACCAGATTTCTCAATTCGCCGCGGACCTGGCCGGCTTGCTGGGCGCCCTGGGCATCCCTTCCGCGCACATTGTCGGCATCTCGCTTGGCGGCGGGGTGGCGTTCCAGTTCGCCCTGGATTATCCAGCGCTGGTGCGCAGCCTGGTGCTGGTGAACACCGCCCCGGCCCTGGGCGGCACGCCCGAGCAAGCTGAGGTGGAAATTGCCCGGCGCGTCGGCATCGTGCAGCAATTGGGCATGCGCGCCATGGGCCAGGCGCTCGCTCCGAACTTGCTCCCCAAACCCGAGCACGCTGCCCTGCGCGAAACCTTCATCGAGCGCTGGGCGGAGAATGACCCCTCGGCCTATATTGCCGCCACCCGCTCCATGCTCGGCTGGGACGTCACCGCGCGGCTGGGCGAGATCACCTGCCCGGTGTTGGTCATCGGCTCAGATCAGGACTATGGCCCGGTCTCCGCCAAGGAGGTTTATCGCGCGCTGATGCCGAATGCCCGTCTGGCCGTCATCCCCGACGCGCATCATGGGGTGCCCTTCGAGCGGCCGGAGGCCTTCAATGACGTCCTGGGCGAATTCTTGGCGGAACAGGCGCGCGGCTAAGGCGCGCCGGTTTAAGGGAACGTCGCCTGGAACCCCGCCACCAGGTGCTGTTGTTCGTCGGCCGTGAGTTGTGCCGCGGGATGCAGCGGCAGGTAAATGGCCGGCGGCATGCTGCCATCTTGAACAGCCCGCACCAGATCGCGCACGTTGGTGCCCTCGCCCCGGCCGCTGGTCGGCTGGCCCCAGGTGGAGAAGTTTAAGCGCGCACGTCCGTCAATCACATCGTGCGCGGTCAGCCACGAGACGGGCGCGATACGGGTGTACCACGGCCAGGCTGTCTCGTTGCTGTGACAATCAAAGCATGCCCGCTGCGCCAGCGCCCGCGTCTGCGGGCTGTTCCATTTAGGCTCTGAAACCACTGGCGGATTGGTGAACGACACGCCCGTTGGCGCCAATTGGATCAGGCCGAATAACACCAGCGCCGCCACGATCAGGCCGCCACCCACCAACAGTAAACGTTTCATGTGATGCATCTCCCAAGGCGATTGTCTCACCTTCTGCTGGCTTTGCCCGTCCCCCCGTCAGAAATGTGCCCGATACAGGCTGTGTGGCGAGAACGGCGCGCCGTGCTGGGCTGGGGTTACCTCTGGTGGCCCGCCTTGGTTTGTTTTTGATGCCATGCCGGCCGCCTGGGGAGATAACCTGCCGCCTGAAAATTACGCATGTGACGGCCTATCTGGCCAACGACTGGCGGACCTATTTATATGTCGTCGTCGATACGGACGCGGGGACACACTGCGTGGGCGAAGCCGGCATCATCGGGCGCGAGCTGGCCGTGGCTGGCCGCCGGCGAGGCGTTCAGCTCCAGGCGGGAATTCCGCCAATTCCTCGAAGAAGCGTGGGTATAGGCCCGGCCTGGGTATTGAGATCAACCGCGAGGCGCTGGGGCGCTGTACGTTTGCGCTGGCCGAGCTGCCCCAGTTTTTGGCGGTTCGTAGGCGCATCGACCCGGCCGCCTCAGGCTGGCTGGAATATCTCGATCGGATTGCCCGAAGGGTCTTCCGCCAGAATCTGTTTGCCGCCTGGGCCGCTGATGACGTCATTCCGAAACAAGACGCCCGCGGCCTTCATCGATGTCACCAGTGCTTCAATGTCGTCAACTTCCACCACAAACCGGTTCCATCCGCCGGCGGCCGGCTGGCGCCCGTCGGGCATGGGGCGGGCGGCGGATGTTTGCGGGCCGCTGAGCCACAAATTCAGATCGCCTCTCGCCACAATGGCGAATGCCGGCCCCATCTGGTCGACCAGTTCAAAGCCCAGATGTCGCGTGTAGAACGCAATCGACGTGTCCACATGATGCACCAGATATCGGAACGTTGCCATGCCATCTCCTCGCTCTCGTTTGCTTTGAGTATAATACGCCGAATTTCCAATGCGGAGGCTCCATGAAACTGACGCTGTCTCTTGGCCAGATGAACGTCCAGCTCGGCGAACCAGAGCTCAACTTCGCGCGCGTGAGCGCCTGGACGGCCGAGGCCGCCCGGCGTGGCTCAGCCCTGGTGTTGTTTCCCGAGCTGTGGTCCACCGGCTATGATCTGGAAAACTGGCAGCGCTATGCTTCGCCGCCCGGCGAGGGCATGTTCGCCCGGCTGGCGGCCCTGGCCCGCGAGCATCATGTCGCGCTGGGCGGCTCGGTGCTGGAGGTGCGCGACGGTCAGGCTTACAACGCCTTCGCGCTGTTCGACGCCGAGGGCGCTCTGAGCGCCACCTATCGCAAGACGCACCTGTTCCGGCTGATGGACGAGGAGAAGTGGCTGGCGCCCGGCGAAAAATTGGAGCTGGTGGAGGCCGAGTGGGGCCTGACCGGCCTGGGCGTGTGCTACGACCTGCGCTTCCCCGAGTTGTTCCGCCACTACGCGCTGCGCGGCGCGCGGCTGGTGCTGCTGCCGGCCGAGTGGCCGGCCCGGCGCGCCTATCACTGGCAAACCTTGCTGCGGGCGCGCGCCATTGAAAACCAGATGTTTCTGGCCGGCGTCAACCGGGTGGGCGAATCGAAGGGCGAAGTCTTTGGCGGCGGTTCGGCTGTCATCGACCCCTGGGGCGAAGCCGTGGTCGAAGGTGGCAGCAGCGAAACGCTGTTGACGGCCGAAATTGACCTGGACCAGGTGGACGTGGTGCGCAACCGCATTCCCGTCTTCAAGGATCGCCGGCCCGAGATCTACGGTCTCGACGGCAGCTGAGGCCGCATGCGCTTCTCCAGCCTGATCAATGCCGTGGACCTGCACGCCGCCGGCGAGCCCGGCCGGGTGATCACCGGCGGCGTGCTCGATGTGCCCGGCGACAGTATGTTCGCCAAGATGCAGTATTTCGCGCAGCACCACGACGACCTGCGCCTGCGTATGCTGCGCGAGCCGCGCGGCTACCCTGCCACCTGCTGCAACCTGATCCTGCCGCCCACCCGGCCCGAGGCCCAGGCCGGCTTCATCATCATGGAGCAGGTGGAGTACCCGCCCATGTCGGGCACCAACACCATTTGCGTGGTGACCGCGCTGCTTGAGACCGGCATGCTGCCCATGCGCGAGCCGGTGACCGAGCTGGTGCTGGAGGCGCCGGCCGGCCTGATCGGCGTGCGCGCCGACTGCCGCGACGGCAAGGTGACAAGCGTGACGTTCAAGAATGTGCCGGCCTTCGCCGTGCATTTGGACCGGCCGGTGGAGGTGCCGAGCCTGGGCACCGTGAACGTGGATGTGGCCTGGGGCGGGATGTTCTACGTCATCGCCGAGGCCGCCCGCTTCGGCCTGCGCCTCACGCCCGACGAGGGCGGCGACATAGCCCGCATCAGCCAGATGATTTTGTTGGCGGCGCAGGAGCAATTGCCGGTGGCGCATCCGGACAACCCGCTGGTGACTGGCCCCACGATCGCCCAGCTCTCCGGCCCGCCGGCGCGGCCCGAAGCGCAGCGCAAGAACGCGGTCACGGTCACCACTGGCAAGCTGGATTGGGCCCGGCCGGCCAGCTTCAGCGGCGCGCTGGACCGCTCGCCGTGCGGCACGGGCACCTGCGCCAAGATGGCCACTCTGTACGCGCGCGGGCAATTGGGCTTGAACCAGGATTTCGTGCACGAAGGCATCCTGGGGACGCTCTTCACTGGCCGGCTGGTGGCGGAGGCGCGGGTCGGCCCGTACCCCGCCGTGGTGCCCACCCTGACCGGCACGGCCTGGATCACTGGCCTGGCGCAGTACGTGCTCGATCCGGACGATCCGTTTCCGAACGGCTTTACGGTGGGGGATATCTGGCCGGGATGACCACGCCCAACTGCTCCAGCGCGGCGCGCATATTCATGCCGGCCTGGTAATGGATGGTCTGCCAGCCGGCCGCCCGCGCGCCGTCGATGTTGGCTGCGAAGTCATCCACCAGCACAACTTCTTCGGGCGTAACGCCCAGCCGCTCGGTCACGCGCTGATACAGCCGCGCATCAGGTTTGGCCAGGCGCTCCTCAGATGAAATGAAGATCACATCCACGACTTGTTCCAGCCCATTCACCCGCCCGATCAGCTCGCGGCCGTTCGGCCAGTAGTTGCTGAGTATGGCCGTTTGGTAGCGCGGGCGCAGCGAGCCCAGCAGCGACACCAAATCCGCGTCCAGCCGGTCTCCGCTCCAAAAGTCGGTCTGCAGCGCGTCTAGTTGTTCGGGGGTCAGCTTGAACACGGCCGCCACGTTTTGCCAGATGGCGGCTTCCGGCTCATCGCCGACCGTGGCGCGGTTGGCCGCCTCGGAATGAAACACGGTCTGGTCCAGCTCGTACTCGCTTAGCCCCAGCCGCGCCTCCCATTGCCGCCGGCCGGTGTGGTCCTCGGTGCGCATCAGCACACCGCCGAAGTCAAACACAATCGCTTTGATCATAGGGTCTTGTGGAACGTGATAATTCTCATATAAGGCTTGAACCCCAGGCCTTCGTACAGCGCCACCGCGCCAGTCGGGCTCTGGGTATCAACACCCAGTCCGGCGTATTCTAGCCTAGCGGCCTGGAAGGCGCGCAGCGAGGCGACCAGTAGCGCCGAGGCCAGGCCGCGCTTACGCCAGGACCGGCGCGTGCCTAATGAGCCGATCCAACCGACTTTCAGCCTAGTACGCTCGGCCGCAATCGGGTCGAAGCGATTGATGCTAAAAGCCGCGACCGTATCGCCCTCTAGGACGGCATAGCTAAGATCGGGCCGAAAGTCGGCGCGCTGGATAAAGAACTGCTGCCAATCGCTGGGCGAGACGGGATCAAAATTCCAGGCATCGCTGAACGACTCGTTGCGGGCCGCCAGCAAGCCCGCGTCGAGCTCCGGCGCGTAAGTCTGCAGGGTCAGCCCGTCCGGCAGTGGCCGGTCAGGAATCGGTAGGCGCAGGTCGCGCCGCATGCGATACGCGTAGCGCACCGGCCGAAACCCGAGCTGCTGGTAACTGGCGATGCGGTCGTGTTCATCATCCCCACACCACAGCTGCAACACCAGCGGTTCATGGCCAGGGAAGGCAGCGCTGATCTCGCGCAGCCGCTCGCCTGCGCGTGCTTCCAGCCAATCAAGCAGCGGCTCTGTCAGGCCCGGGTTTCGGTGGGCGGGGTGTATGTCGTCGTCCAGGTGCGCGCGCGTTTCGTCCACTGGCTGAGGGTTGGCAAAGACGCGGGCGTAAGCCACGATGGCCCCCGCGGGCGTCACGGCTACGCGCGAGTCAGTCTCGGGATTGCACCAGGGGTCTTCGAAATCGCTGTACAGGTCGGCGAGCGCCGGCGCGTAGGTGGCGGGATGCTGGGCGGTAATGGCGACCAGCAATTGACCCACGCTCGGCATATCCTCGCGGCGCGCCGGGCGGTAAGTGTATTGCGTGTTGGTGGTGACAGGCTCAAGCAGGTTCATGTTATTCCCCTTCGACTTTTTGATTTAGCGACCGCTTTAGCTGACCCCCCACACATCGCTGGCCTGCCTTGGAAACAGCGTGCTCAAGAGCACGCGAGCATCATCCCCGCCACACCAGCAATCCGGGAAGGCTTGCTTGAGTTCATCCAGCGCGCGATAGCCAAACAGTAATTGCAGGAAAGTTAAGTTCGGGAAGCCGGCGTCCCCATCTTCAGTGTCCGATGGTTCCCAGGCCTCGATTGTGGCCAACCGGCCGCTGTCCATCACAATCCGCAGGCCACTACGGTAGAAGCTTAGTTTTAGCTCGCCGGTGTGCCCAGCGGCGATCGGTCCCGCCAGCCGTCGCTCCAACACCGGCGCAATGCAGCGCATAAAGCCGGGCAGGTCTGGTACTCGCAGGTACCAGGCGTAGGGCGGCCAGCCGTGCGGCAGCCGGTCGCGGCAGGCTTCGTAGGCGGGGTGCTCCCCGCCCAGCAAGAGTACGACACTGCGCATCTGGCCCTTGTCGCGCGCGGCATACTCGTTGCCGACCGCCCACAAGTAGCGCAGCGCGCTCGGGCTGACCGCCAGCCAGGAGATGTTCGGCTTCAGCTCATACGCCGTCAACAGCACGCCGCCATTGGTGCCTAGCCAGGGCCGGTGGGCCAGGTATCCGATGCGTTCTCCGGCAGGCGTTTCGATGATCAGGTACAAGCGCCGATCCTCGTTCTCCACGCTCCGGCCCACCAGCTCGTAGCGCCACTGCGCCGCGTCGAGACGGCAAGCCACCAGGACGCGCCTCGCCGCCCAGGCATACACCTCGCTCAAAAACGGGAGGTCATCGACGGTGGCAGGCCGCAGCCGGTAGGGCTCAGTTTGGTCCGGCTTCAGTTGCGGCATGTTGGGCTCGAAGCCGCTGCGGCCGCCGCGAAGCGGCAGGGCCATCTCATAGCCAAACTGCCGGTAGTAGAAGCGGATGCCGCTGATGGCCTGCACCAATTTTCCGCGTTCCGCGCTCCATCGATGGATGACCTCCACTTGCGCCCGGATCAGCCCACGCCGGCGATATTCTGGCCAAGTCCCTACCAGTTCTGGTCGTCCCACCCCAAACGGCACTCCGCCATACGTCCAGGTCTGGCTGATGAGGTTAGTGGCTGAGACGATGCGGCCAGTGTGGGTGTCTACAACCAGCGCGAAATCGCACGGCGCAAAGGTCGGATGTGGCCGCTCCATCAGGTCGTGGGTCCAGGCCGCAACGCGCTCGTTGGGCTGGTCAGGGCCTAGTTCGCTATGTACGCGCGCGTTGAAATCGGCTAGCTCTGCGGCATCGGCGCGCGTCGAGCGGCGCAGCACCAGCCCGTCGCCCAGATCGCGCAGTATCTCTTGGTCGGTTGCTATATGAGCCATTACCAATCCCCCAGTCTCGCTGCACACAAGCCTCCGCATTGCGGAGGTGAGCCCTCCGGTGGGAGGCGCGGCAGACACAGCCCGCCGCGCCTCCCACCGGAGGGAACCAGTATTCTTTGCTCTACAGCTCCGTCGTGCTCCACTCCACGCCGGGCCGCAGCTTCCTCTCCCAAATCTCATACGACTGCCGCGGGTCGGCGCGCATGCCGGCATTCTCATACAGGCGCACGGCGTTGGTCAGGCTTCCGGCGTCCACCCCCAGCCCGGCGCGGCGCTGGCCGCGCTGGCGCAGCCCGGCAAAACACTGGCGCAGCAGAGCGCCGGCAATGCCCTGGCGGCGCCAGGCGCGCACCACCCCCAGCGAGAAGATAAACCCCATCTCTGGATCGTCGGGGATGGCCAGCCGGCACAAAGCGGTGCCGATGACCTCCTCGCCCGCCACCGCCAGGTACCACAGGCTGGGATCGAAGTGTGGATCATTTCTCCAGCGCTGGGTCCAGTGCGCCAGGTCGTCTTCAAAGGGTCGCTCGATATTTCCCCAGTGGTCGCGAAACGCGTTGCGAATGACACTCAGGGCAGCGCGCTCATCCTGGCCGGGCACATAACTGCGTACGCCCACGCCGGCCGGCCAGGCGGGCGCGGCCAGCGCGGCGGGCGAGCCCAGATCGATGACCATGCGCCAGTTGCTGCGCACGTGCTGGTAGCCATGCGCGCCCAGCACGCCCGCGTGCCCGTGTCCAGGCTGTTCACCCAGGCCGTCAGGCTCAGGCGCGCGGCCGTTGGCGCATTCAACATCAGCTCCGGGGCGCGTTGACCGAGCCAGGCCAGCAGGCCGCCCCCCAGCCCGCGCCGGGTATGGCCGGGATCGACGCACCCGAACTGCTCGAGCTGCACGTGCGGCGCGGCGTCCCATAGATGGGCATAGGCCACTGCCGCGCCATCCGGCGCCAACACCAGCAGCGCATTGGCGGCCAACTGAAAGCTCGGCGATTGCCAGTCGGCGGCCCAATCATCCACGGTGTGGCCATTGACGCCCAGCAGTGCCTGCGAGTCGCGGTTCAACATCGCGACGACAGCGGTTACGTCGGCCAGCATTGGCGGCCGGACGGTGTAGCCGGTGGGCAGGTCCATGGGCGCGACGGCTTCAAACGTTTGGGTGGTCATAAGTCCATCGCCAAGGGTTTGGTAAACACCATACTGTGATCAATCTGGCCAAACCCGACCGCTTGATACAGGCGCAAGGCGCCGGAGATGTTTTCGGCATCCACGCCCAGCATGACTTCGGTCTGGTCCCGGTCACGCAGCGCGCGCAGGCTGGCCACCAGCAGCGCCTGCCCCAGCCCACGTTTGCGCCAGGGCCGGCGCACGCTCAAGTTCTCGACCAGGCCGCGCTGGCGCCCATAGATGCCATTCTCGGCCGCCGGTATCAAATTAATCGCCACGCCCGCCACCTGGTTGCTGGCTGTGTGCCAGGCCACCTGCCACAGGCTCGGATCGAAGTCGGCGTCCGTCAGCAGGCGCTCAAAGTCTTCATCCACTGCCGGCCGATTGCCCCAGTGATCGCGAAACGCCTCTTCGTTGGCATCCCAGATGGCGCGCCACTGCTCGGGGCGCGCCGGGCGCAGCTCGAAACCGGCGGGCAGCGGCGCGACCGGCAGGTCATCCAGGCCAGTGCGCAGCATAGAGGGGAAGTTGCGGATCACCTGATAACCTTCCGCCGCAAACAGCGCCGCTTTGCCCACGCGGCGGGCGGGGCAAAAAGTTCCCAGGAAATGCGCCCCGTCCGCCGGCTGGCTGGCAGCCACCTGGCGCAGGCGCCGCTCACCGCGCCGCAGCAGCTCCCGGCCAATGCCGCGCCGGCGCCAGCCCGGCGCAACACAGCCGCGTAGTTTGTAATGATACTGGCCGTCTTGCAGCGCCCAGTCAGTCTGCTGCCAGGCGACGGGCCGGCCCTCGATCTCGGCGATCAAGACATCCGCGCGCGGATCAAAGTTGACCGGGTGCTCCATTTCGTTCGCGACGGCCTCGGCGGTGAGCACACTGTCCACATGGTCGGCCAGGTTGGCGCGCTGGCCGATGGCGGCTAGCGCGTGATAGTCGGATGGTCCGCGAAATGCCCGCCACGACAGGTGCGCCAGGATGGGCGAGGTCTTGTCAGGGATATAATCTGTCATTCTGTCTGCCTCTTGTCTGGCGCCAGCGGCATGGCCTTGCGCCACATCGTATCGCGCCGGATGACACGGAAACCCATGCGTTCGTATATCGTCAGGGCGCCGGTCAGATTGTCACTATCCACCGTCAGCGTGGCCTCGCGCATGCCGCGCGCTTTCAGCTCGCGCAGGTTCGCGGCGATCAGGGCGTGGGCCAGGCCGCGCCGGCGCCATGGGCGGCGGACACAGATGTTCTCGGTCATGCCGCGCCGCCGGCGCTGGCGTTTGTTTTGCTCGTGATCGATATAGCCCAACACCATCCCCGCCACTTCGTTCGACTGGCTGTCCCAGGCCACTTTCCAAATCTCAGGCTGGTACTCGCCGTTCTCCAGCCAGCTCTCGTACTCCGCCTCGGAGCGCTCCGGCTCGCTCCAGTGATCGCGAAAGGCTTCCACATTCGCCGCCCAAATGGCGCGCAGTTGCCTGGCGCGCACCGGGCGCAGCTCCAGGCCGGGCGGCAGTGGGCAGACCGGGATGCCCTCCAGGTCTGGCCGCTGCATCTGAAAAAAGTAGCGCGCCAGCGCGTAGCCGGCGCTGGCCAGCAGCGCCGCCTTGGCGCTCTCGGTCTCGCGGCTGAACACCTGGTGGAAAGCGGCCGTCTGGGGCGCGCGCCCCTGCTCGCGCGATTTTGCCAGCGCGCGCTGTTCCAGCCAGCCCAGCATCGCGCCGCCCAGCCCGCGCCGGCGCCAGGCCGGCTGCAAGTAGGCCATGTGGTCGTACAGCCAGGTCTCGCTGCCGGCCTGCGCGCTCCAGGCCGTGCGGCCATAGCCGATCAACTCGCCCTGACTTTCCAGCATGACCATATCCGTGGCTGGATCGCAGTTGTCCAATTGCGCGTAGCGCCGGGCCAAACCGGCCAGCGTGTCGGCATCATCGATGCCGTCGGCGGCCTTGCTGGCGCGCAGCACGGCCAGCATGCCGGCGAAGTCCTCCCGCCCCGCGAAGGGGCGGAAGCGGACCTCATCCTGGCTGGGCGATGGACTGAGCACGTTGAAACTCATCACTCAAAATCCCCATATTGACCACATCCGCGCGGCGGCCATCGCGCCGGGCCCACTCCCGCTGCACGCCTTCCAGGGTGAAGCCGGCTTTCTCATACGAGCGGATGGCGCGCCGGTTTTCGGCGAACGCCTCCAGGCTGACGCGCGCCAGGCCCAGCTCGGCGAAGGCGTAGCGCAGCACAAGCTGCATGGCCTCGGTGCCAAAGCCGCGGCCGCGATCCGCCGGCTCACCGATGCCGATCCCCACCCGGCCCTCGGCGCTGGTCCAGTTCATCACCCACAGTCTGACAAACCCGACGAAGCGGTCATCGGCCAGGGTGCGGATGTTGAAGGCAAAGTCATTTTCGCGCTCGGCCCGGCGGGCGGCGCTGTCTTGAAAGTGCTTGGCGGTGCGCGGCTGGGCCGGGTCGCTGTCCAGCAGGCGCAGATACTCGCTATCATTCGACCAGCGCGCCAGGGTTTCAGCGTCCTTGTCAGCATCTTGTGCGGCCAGCCGGACCAGCCGGCCGCGAAAAAGTTCAGAGATCACGTCACTCACTCCTGGTTGCCGCGCGCGCCCACTGGGTCACCGCGGCCCTATGGTTTGTCGCGGCCCGCTGGGTCACTGCGGCCCGCTGGGTCATCGCGGCCCGCTGGGTCATCGCGGCTGCCACTCGTCGCGCAGCAGGCCCATAAAGATCATGTCGTAGCGTTGGCTGCCGCGCCGCAGCCGCTCGCGCTGGCGGCCTTCCACCTGGAAGCCGGCTTTGAGATACGAGCGCTGAGCGCGTTCGTTGTAGGCGAACACGTTCAGCGTCAGGCGTTCCAGGTTCAGCTCCGCGAAGGCGAAACGCTGCAAGATGCGCATCGCGTCCGTGCCATAGCCCTGGCCCCAGTACTCGCGCGGGCCGATGCCGATGCCGATCCAGCCGCTGCGCTGCGACAGCGGGCCCACGTCCAGATCGATAAAGCCGATCAGGCGATTGTCCGCCAGCGTGCGAATGACAAACGGGTACGCCGTTTCCTTGGGTTTGTCCTCGCCCAGTGACCGGGCGATATCTTCTTTGACCGAGCGCGCCGTCCACAGCTCAGGCGCACCAGAATTTAGCATGCGTTGAAACTCGGCATCGCGCGACCAGGCCGCCACTGTCTCGGCGTCTGTTTCTGGGGTCGGAGCAGCCAGGCGCACAACCTCGCCGCGCAAAAGTGTTGCGTCCATCGGTTAGCTCCCCGCGCCGGCGCGGCGCTGCTCCCATTCCCGGCGCAGCAAGCCATAACCCAGCGTGTCCCAACGCCGGAAATCGCGCTGCACGGCGCGGCGCATGCGCACTTCCAGTTGGAAGCCCTGGCGCTCGATAAAGCGCATCGCGCCGGCGTTGTATTCAAACGTCATTGCGGTCAGCCGGCGCAGCCCCAGCTCTTCAAAGGCATAGTGCAGCAGCAGGCCGGCCGCCTCCGTGCCATAGCCCTGGCCGCGGTCTGTCGGCGCGCCGATGCCCAGCCGCAGCTCGGCGCTGCCGTGCAGCCAGTCAATCCAATTGAGTTGCCCAAAACCCAGCAGGCGGTCGGGATCTTCTGGCACGCGGGTGCGCAGGGCAAAGTAAAACTGCTTCTCGTGCTCTTTTTCGAGCGCCTCATATTTCTTCTTAACCTGGCCGGGCGAGAGCGGCCGGGCCGGCGCCGCGTCCAGCAGGCGCAAATACTCGGAGTCGTGCGTCCAGCCGGACTCGATCTCGACATCGTGCTCAGGGTCGGGTGGCGCCAGGCGGATACGCTCGGCTTCGAATAGCGATGTGGTCATGTCTGGCCTCCAGTGCGTGCTCCAAAACAAAAAATGGGCCGTGCGCTTTGCTGAACTTCAGCGCGCACGGCCCATTGCAGGGTCAGGCAAATAAAAAGGCCGTGGGCGCTGGCGCCCACGGCCTGGTTTGACGGCGGTAATCCGCGCTAGACCGGGCAAAGGGCGCAATCCGACAAGGCGAGCTTTGCATTAGCATTGCTCGTGTGCGTCGGGACGATTGTGGAGCAGGTAAACACCATCAGTTGTGCGCCCATGCCTTTCATAAGATGACGACAGTCTAACATACGGGCGGATGGCGAGTCAATAACTAACATTGTCGGTGACCGTTCGGCGGTTGGTGGAAATTGGCCTATGCTGGTGGCGAGCCGACCCGGGAGAAGCCGCCATGCGCCTGGAATTATTGCTGCGAGTGGTCAAACCGGATGAATTCAGCGAGCCAACGGTCTGTCCGTACGCCCCATGCGGCGGGCGACATTTCCGGCTGCACCAGACAGTGGCTAAACCGCT
>JAYTFQ010000528.1:0-5049 GCA_043734225.1 Anaerolineales bacterium
AATCTGTATCTGCTGCTAAACTCACGCCAAAGCCGGTCGTTTGGTGATGGTTTAGCTAAACGGTGTTGCAGTCATAACTTTCTCCCACTACAATGAGCGTCCAGCGGAGGTGCTGAATGCCTGAATTTGATTACGACCTGCTCGTCATTGGGTCCGGCCCGGCCGGCCAGCGCGCCGCCATCCAGGCGGCCAAGCTCGACAAGCGCGTGGCCATCGTCGAGCGGCGGGCGGTCATTGGCGGCGTCTGCACCAACACCGGTACTATCCCCAGCAAAACGCTGCGCGAGGCGGTGATGCACCTGTCCGGCTACCGCGAGCGCGGGTTTTACGGCGACTCGTACGCCGTCAAACAAAATATCACCCTGCAAGACCTGCTGTTTCGGACGGAGATGGTCATCAAGCACGAGATCGACGTGACCCGCTCTCAGCTGCAACGCAACCGGGTGGAAGTGCTGGAGGCCGCCGCCTCGTTCGTGGACGAGCATACAGTCCGGCTGGCCTTCATTGACGGGCGCGGCTTTCGCGATGTCAAAGCCCAGTTCGTCGTCATCGCCGTCGGCACCACCGCCGCGCAGGACCCCAAAATCCCCTTCGATGGCCGGCAGATCTTTGTCAGCGACGACATTCTGCAACTGGATAAGCTGCCGCGCACATTGACGGTGGTGGGCGCCGGCGTTATCGGCTGCGAATATGCCAGCATTTTTGCCACGTTGGGCGTGCGGGTTACCCTGGTGGACCAGCGCGACCGGCTGCTGCCGTTTGTGGACGCCGAGATCGCCGACGCGCTGTCCTATCACCTGCGCGAGAACCGCGTCACCCTGCGGCTGGGCGAGACCGTCAGCCACATGGAACACATGCACGACGAGCACGGCGATCGCGTGCGCATCGTGCTGACCAGCGGCAAGCAAATCATCACCGACAAAGCGCTGCACAGCATTGGCCGCACCGGCGCCACGGACTCGCTTAATCTGCCGGCCGCCGGGCTATCAGCCGACAACCGCGGGCGGCTGCAAGTGGATGACGACTATCAAACCAAGGTGCCAAATATCTATGGCGTGGGCGATGTGATTGGCTTCCCGAGCCTGGCCTCTACCTCCATGGAGCAAGGCCGGTTGGCTACCTGTCACGCCTTTGGGATCGAGGCCAACAGTGTGCCTGAGCTGTTCCCGTATGGCATTTACACCATTCCTGAAATTTCGATGGTCGGCCGCACCGAGCAAGAACTGACCGAGCTGGGCGTGCCTTATGAAGTGGGCAAGGCCAATTACAAAGAGATTGCGCGCGGCCAAATCATCGGGGACAGCAGCGGACTGCTCAAGCTGCTATTCCACCAGGAAAAACGCACTCTGCTGGGGGTGCACATCATCGGCGAGGGCGCCAGCGAGCTGGTGCACATCGGCCAGGCGGTGCTGGCCTTTGGCGGCCGCATCGACTACTTTGTGCAGACCGTGTTCAACTATCCCACCCTGGCCGAGTGCTACAAAACCGCCGCCTTCGACGGCATCAACCGCCTCGGCCTATAAGTGGCAGTATCTGTCCACTTCCGCCCCTTTGGCCGCGCCGATTTTGACCGCCTGCTGGCCAACGCCGAGTCACCCGAATTTGTGTACCAATGGGCCGGCCCGCTGTTTACATATCCACTTAACCGCGCGCAGTTGGAGCGTTACCTGCTGACCGCCACCGGCAACCCGCCTACCACACGCCTGTTCACCGCCCTGAACGAGACCGAAACGCCGGTCGGGCACATTGAGTTGACGCGCATCGACCGGCATAACCGCGCCGCCAGCGTGGCCCGCGTGCTGGTGTTTGCCGAGCAGCGCGGCCGGGGCGTTGGGCGCGCTATGCTCACTGAAGTGCTGCGAGTGGGTTTTGATGAGCTGGGCCTGCACCGCATCGAGCTGCTGGTTTTTGATTTCAACCAGGCCGCCGTTCGGGCCTATGAGCACGCCGGCCTTAGCATTGAGGGCCGGCTGCGCGACGTGCGCAAAGTGGGCGAGACCTTTTGGAGTGTCTATCAGATGAGCATGCTGGAAGACGAGTGGCGGAGCCGAGCCAATGCCAGCCACTAGCCCGCTGTTCTGGGAGAGCCTGGCCTTTTCCACCGCCGCCGCGGCCATTGTCACCGCCTCGGTCTGGTGGTTCTATCTCTCCCCGCTTCGGGCGGGTCCGGCCGCGGCTCGTTCGGCCGCCGCGGTCAGCCGCCCCTCGCCGCGGCTGGCAGGCTGGCTGGCGGCGCTGCTGGGCCTGTCCGCGGTTGAGTTCGTGGCCGGCGCCTTGTGGGACGCCAGTAAGCATATCCAGACCGGTATCGTGCCGGCCGGCGCGGATTTCCTGTGGCCGCCGCACCTGCTGATCTACGGCGCGTTCCTGATTTCTCTGATCATCGCCATCATCGCCGTGGCCATTGTGGCCTGGCCGGGATGGCGCGCCGGCGAGCGCGACCCGCGCCGCTGGATCCGGCGCAACCCATATTTGGGACTGGTGGCCCTGGCTTCGCTCTACAGCTTGCTATCGATCCCCGGTGACGCGCTGTGGCACGCGCTGTATGGCATCGACCTGACCGCCTGGAGCCCGCCGCACCTGATCATCGGCTTCATGATGTGCGCCGTCACCATCAGCGCGGTGGGGGTGCTGGCGCAGAGCGAGGCTCGGCCGGTTCAGGCCCCTTGGGGCGGATACGACCTGGCCATACCGGTGCTGCTGGGGCTGATGCTCAACGTGGCCGCCATCGTCGGCTATATCGAGTGGGAAATCTGGGGCGGCGACTATCCCACCCTGGTCCGCACCAATCCAATCTGGGTCTATCCAATGGTGGCCGGCGCACTGGCGGCCGTGATCGTGGTCCTGGCGCGGCGGCTTTCACGCTTCCCCTTCGCGGCTACCCTGGCCGCGCTGGCCTTCTTTGGCCTGCGGCTGGCGGTGATGCTGGGATTGAACCTCACCGGCAACATTGTGCCTTCCCTGCCGCCAGTATTTATGCTCGGGGCCGTTTTGCTGGACGTTCTGCCCTGGCAACGGGTGTCCGCTGGGTTGGCGCGCGACGCGGCCATGGCCGCCGGGTTCACGCTCGGCTACGTGGTCATCGCCCTGCCAATGTTGCTTGTCCGCGACCATCTACCACCCTTCAGCGCGCCAGATCTGACCATCGCCGTCATCGCGACCCTGGCCGTTACTGCGGCGCTGCTGCCACTGGTGCGGTTGGCGGGGTCGTTCTTGGCAGGCGAAAACGCCGTGGAGAAGTTGCCCAAGGCGGTTAGCGCCAAAACCGCGTAACTGGTCGTTGCCGGCAGCACAGCAAACGCCCCAGCCAGGCGTCTCCACAATGCCATAGTGCGCCTCTGCAATCAAAAATGCATGTAGAGACGCGGCGCTGCCGCGTCTTTTTGTTGTGTATTACAGGGTTGTAATGAAATCCGGCAACGGCGGCAATCGTCAGGGTCTATACTCGTTCTCAGGTGGGCAACTGAGGCGGTGCGCTTTGCAAAAGAGGCATGTGCAATGAAACAACATGGCTCGTTCACAACTGGACTCCGGCTCGCGCTGCCGGCGGCAATTGGGCTTATCGCGTGCGCGCTCCTGTTCACGGTGGCCCGCATCGCCCGCGCTGATATGGCGCCATTCCCGGGCGAAGCAGGCACGGGCCTTGGAACCGCTGGCGTCACAGATATTAGAATGATCAGCGAGACGGTTGTCCTTGAGATCGCAGATGTCACCTTCACCAATGGTAGCGGTTTTCCATTGACGAGAACCGGCGCGTTGGTTACAGCAGACTTTCTACTCAACAACCCAGAAAATAATGCGCAATCATTGCAGGTGGGTTTTCCGCTGGATGTGCCTTCTCAAGCCGCTGGCGCCGGCGGTTACGCCAAGCTGTATAGTCTGCGCGCCTTTGCGGGTGGGAACGAAGCCTCGACGCAAATTGAGACAGTCGGCCAGGAAACTTGGTCCGCCTGGCAGATGAGTTTTGCTCCAGGCAACACTCAGGTGCGCGTCACATACGGCCTGCCTGCGACTGTCGACGGGTGCAGCGCGGAACTGGGCTACGTGCTACATACCGGCGCAGCCTGGGCGGGCAGCATTGGACAGGCTGATCTGATCGTGCGCTACCCCTATGCCGCCGAGGTGACCTTACTAAGCCCGCACGGAATCTATTTGGGCAATACGACGACCGGGTATCAAGTCGCCGGCACTGATCTTCGCTGGCATTACGATAATCTTGAGCCCATGCCGGCCGACGACCTGGTAGTGACGTTTGTCACGCCGGAGTGCTGGCTAAAAGTTGCAGCGGCGCGTACCGCGCTCAACGAACACGCCACGGCCGCGAATTACTGGAATCTGGCCTCCACCTACGCTACCATAGTCCTTTACGCCCACAGCTTCGACAGCCCACTGATTGCTCAAGTGGCCGACGCCCAGTATCTGAAGGCACTCGCGCTCGATCCGCAGAACCCACAACTCAACAGCGAATACGCCGAGTTTCTGACGTACCTGGTGGGGTATCTGCTGCCGGCCAATCGCGCGCCAAGCGAAATCCAGCAATGCGTCACAGCTATGCTGCTCGCGCCGAATGACGATCAGCTTATGTCGACGTGCAGCCCCATTGCGGCCGATGCCCTCGACGGGACACAAGCCGCGCAGTCTACATTGACTCCCGTACTGACCGAGGTGCCCCTGCCGACGTTTACCGCCGTTACGACCGCAGCCACCGGTGCAGTCGCCACCACGCCAGTAACAGCCTCGCCACGACCGGTGGCGACCGCAACAACTTTGCCGCTCGCTACGGCAACGCGCGCGGCGACGGCCATCGCCGCACTGCCCGCCAGCCCCGTCTCGACGGCCAACGTTGCGACGACCGCGCCAACGTCTGCCGCGTCGCCTTGGGCGCCGCTCGCATTCGCACTGGTGGCCTTGCTTTTGTTGGGTGTGGGATGGCGCGCCTGGCGGCGCAATAGATAGCTGCGTCATAGCTGCTCGGGACCGCAAGGGAAGATCGATGAAATCCCCTGAAAAATCATGTGCAGCCGGGGCGGTCGATTTCATCGACCGCCC
>JAYTFQ010000529.1:0-2886 GCA_043734225.1 Anaerolineales bacterium
GCTCATGCGGGATGTATCGGCCGGCATGTTTTCGGGGGGGAACGTCGGCCTCCTGCCGAGCGAACCCCCACAGGCTTGCGCTTTTGACTGGCAAATGGCGAGTTACAACCTGGGCACCGTCGATCTCGCCTGGTTTGCCAATCGGGCCGAGACCATTCGGCGGACACTCTCGCCCGACCAAGCAGCCGAGTATTACCGCCAGCGCCTGGAGCACCATTTGGGGCACGGTTTCGAACCAACGGATTGGCAGGCCATGAGGGAACTGGGCTTTCTCGTGGATACTCTGCGGATGGGATGCGTTATGGCGTTTTTTGCTGTTCACCACGAACTGGAAGCCAATCGAGACTGGCTACAGGCAGAGGTTTGGGGCTATAACGACCAGATACGCGCTGGCGCCAAGTGGCTCTGACGGCCATGGCTGCATACGAGCCGCAGGCACCGCCCACCCCTAAAGCCAGGCGGTCGTGCTCGCGGCGGCCCAACCAATCGAGCCAGCCCTGGCCGCCAGCACCCGCCTTGAGCAGCGGGCCATTTGCTGCGAGGCGTTGCTGGCCTAGGTATGAAGCAGGCAGGAGCGGCTGATATGCTGAATCACTTTGAGCTATTGGAAAAGCACGCTTTGTTCGCCAGCGTGGACGAGATGCTGTCACCCGCGGCGCTGAGCGGTGCCTTGCATCGACCCGTGCGCACGGTGCAGCGCGTGCCGGCCGAAGTCAACGGGACCTCCGGCAATCCAATGGAGTGGGTCACCCTCGACGGCGACGCGCAGCCGCGCTACTTGCTCAAACGCATTGACCCGCAAAATGATTGGATCATGCAGGCCAGCCAGGACGTGCTCTGTCGCTCGGTGACGCTCTGGCAATATGGCCTGCTCGACCGGCTGCTGCCTCAGTTAGACCACACGGTCATCGCCTGTTCGCGGGAGCCTACCGGCTGGGCCATGCTCATGCAGGATGTATCGGCCGGCCTGTTTTCCAGCGCCAGGCCCTGGACGGTGGCGCAAGTGCACGGCGTGCTGGACGCCCTGGCCTACCTGCACGCGACATTCTGGGCAAGTGAGGAGTTGCAGTCGCCGGACCTGGGCCTGCAGGACCCGGCGGGCTGCGTTGGCCTGTTTACCGTTCCCAACGTCCAGCGCTTTGCCCCATCGTCACGTTGGCTACCGGGTGTGATCCTGAAAGGGTGTGAACGCATGCAGACCCTGCTGGAGCCGGATGCGCTTGAGCTCTACCGGGAATTGATGTTCAAGCCCGAACGTCTGCTGGCCGCACTCGGAAAATATCCCCTGACCCTGGTGCACGGCGACTACCGCGGCGCAGAGGACGGCAACATCAGCCTGATGCCCGGCTCCCCGGCGCAGGTCTGCGCTTTCGACTGGCAACTGGCGAGTTACGGCTTGATGACCGTGGATTTGGCCTGGTTTGCCAATTGCAGCGATACCGCGCGCCTCACGCTCACGCCTGAGCAGGCGACTGGCTATTACCGCCAGCGCCTGGAACACTACCTGGGGTTTGGCTTTGACATGCGCACCTGGCAGGCGATGGTGGACCTCGGATTTCTCGTCGACACGCTGCGCTGCGGATGCTTTGGCGCGTATTTTGTTTTTCACGAGACCGACCAAGCGAACCAGGCGCGGCCGCGCGCCGAGGTGAACAGCTTCAACGACCGGATCCGAGCGGGCGCGCGGTGGCTCTGACGGCCGTGACTGCGGCCTACGTGGAAACCGGCGCCGCTGGCCAAGTAGTTGAGCACTCCAAGCGTGTGGATGGTTTGGCGTTGCATACAGCGAGGAAAAGTGTGAAATGAGGGGTTACCGCCTGCCTAGCTGGCCTACAGGTTTGCCGCGTCGCAGCCGAGCACCGCTCCAATTTTCCAGCAACCGCATGCGCGCTCAGCGGGGACAGAACACGGTAGGAAAAATGTCAAAGCGGCGGAATTGGTAGGCGGTGCCAGCGCCGTTATTGCTCTAGACGACGGATGGGACGGCGGGGCACATGGGCGGATATGCGTGCTCTTGGGGCCCTGCTTGTACCGGACATTGCCAGCCGCCAGCCACCCAAGATGTCTTCAACCAGCAAGATAAGGCCGCCCTCTCGGCATTGCTGGTCGAAAATCCCACTTGTAACCTGGGGTTAGGACCGTTAACAAGAGCCGTCGTGGCAACAAACGACCAGGTGTATTTTCGAAGAATTGCCGGTAGTTGGCGGATAGAACGCCCAATATCGCGTGGTGACCTGGCTAACACACAGCGGATGATACAACGCTTATCACGATAAGCCCCAAAGGAGACAGCTCATGCCCGACCTAAAGTGCACGATGTTGACCGGCAGTGAAAATGTGTTGACAGAAGCCGCGGTTACAGAATTGAGGACAAGCCTGCGCGGCCCACTACTCACCCCCAGCGACCCAGGCTATGACGAGGCCCGGGTGCTGTGGAACGGCATGCACGATAAACGGCCGGTGCTCATCGCCCGCTGCAGCGGCGTGGCAGATGTGATCGTTGCGGTCAATTTTGCCCGCACTCATCAACTGCTCACCGCTGTCCGCGGCGGCGGGCATCACATGGCCGGCAACGGCTCGTGTGATGGCGGCATCATGATCGATCTGTCGCTCATGCGGGCCGTACATGTGGACCCGAAAGCCAAGACCGCTCGGGTGCAGGGCGGCGCCACCCTGGGCGACCTGGACCGAGAGACGCAAGTCTTTGGCCTGGCGACGCCGGGGGGCGTGGTCTCGACCACCGGCGTGGGCGGGCTCACCCTGGGCGGCGGTTTGAGCCATCTGCGCCGCAAATATGGATTGGCGATCGACAATCTGCTCTCCGCGGAGCTGGTCACCGCCGAAGGCCAGGTGCTCACTGTCAGCCAGGATGAAAACAGCGAGCTG
>JAYTFQ010000530.1:0-4137 GCA_043734225.1 Anaerolineales bacterium
GCCTCGGGCCACGGCGCCCCATTCGGCCGGCATGATGAACCTGTATAATGACCACTTACCACTCACCAATAGGTTCCCATGCGCCGCATCGTCCTGCTCGAGCCCACCCAACTGCAGCTTCAATCCGCCGAGCCGCCCGTGCCGGGGCCGGGCGAGGCGCTGGTGCGCGTGCGCCGCATCGGCATTTGCGGCACCGATCTGCACGCCTTTCGGGGCCGCCAGCCGTTCTTCAGTTACCCGCGCATTCTCGGGCACGAGATATCAGCCGAAGTGGTCGCGGCGCCGGTGAACCAGGCGGGCGACAACCCGGATGGATTGAAGCCCGGCGAGCCGTGCGTAGTCAGCCCCTATCTCTATTGCGGCGAATGCGGCGCCTGCCGCCAGGGCAAGACCAACTGCTGCGCCCGGCTGAAGGTGCTAGGCGTGCACGTGGATGGCGGCCTGCAAGATTTGTTGACCGTGCCCGCCCACTGCCTGGTGCGCGCCGAGGGCCTGACCCTGGACCAGATGGCCATGGTCGAAAACCAATCCATCGGCGCGCACGCCGTGCGCCGCGCCCAGGTGCGCCCAGGAGAAACCGCCCTGGTCATCGGCGCTGGGCCCATCGGCTTTGGCGTGGCGCAGTTTGCGCGGCTGGCTGGCGCCGAGCTGTTGGTGGCCGACCTGAGCCCCGCGCGGCTGGAGATGGCCCGCCAATGGCTGGCCCCGCGCCAGGCGCTGCCGGCCGGCCCGGCGCTGGAAGCGCAGTTGGCCGAGCTGACCGGGGGCGACCTGCCCAGCCTGGTGTTCGATTGCACCGGCAGCCCGGCCTCCATGATGCAGTCCTTTCGCTATGTGGGCCACGGCGGCCGGCTGGCGCTGGTCGGCCTGGCCCAGGCCGACATCACCTTCCACGACCCGGAGTTTCACCGGCGCGAGACCACCCTGCTGGCCAGCCGCAACGCCACCCGCGCCGATCTGCAGCACGTCATCGCCGCCATGGCCGCCGGCCAGGTGGTCACCGAGCCGCTCACCAACGCCCGCGTGGCGTTCGATGAGCTCATCCCCGCTTTCCCCAACTGGCTCAAGCCCGAAGCCGGCGTGCTCAAGGCCCTGGTCGAGCTGAATTGACCTGGCCCACGCCGGGTTTATAATCCTGACTGCTTCGGGGGGACGTTACCCAGCCGGCTTGCCAGCCGCAGCCGCTATCCCCCGGCGCCGCGCCGTCTGCCTGCATATCCGCTTGCGCGACAATTGAAAATGGAATGCTGAACACTCCCCTCGTCCCATTGGCGGCGCTGCTGGTGGAAGACCAGCCGGATGACGCCGAACTGCTGCTGCGCGAGCTGCGCCGCATGGGCTATGACCCGCGCGCGCGCCGCGTGGACAGCGAGGCCGATTTCCTGGCCGCGCTGGCGGCCGGCTTTGCCCCCGGCCAGCCCTGGCAAATCGTGCTCAGCGATTACCGGATGCCGGGTTTCAGCGGCCCGCGCGCCCTGGAGCTGCTGCTGGCGCACTGGCCCGATATCCCCTTCATACTGATCTCCGGCGCGGTCGGCGAGGAGAAAGCGGTGGCCGTCATCCAAAGCGGCGCCGCCGACTATCTGGTTAAGGGCCGGCTGGCGCGGCTGCCCCACGCCATCCGCCGCGCGCTGGAGGAGAACCGCCTGCGCCTGGAAGCGCGCGCGGCCGAGCAGGCCCGGCGCGCCAGCGAGCAGCGCTTCCGCGCCCTGATTGAGCACAGCGCCGATGGCATTGGCGTGGTGGGCGCTGATGGCCGGCTGAGCTACCTCAGCCCCGCCATCCACGCCGTCCTGGGCTACGCCCCCGAAGCGCTGCTGGGCCGCGACCCGTTCGATTTCGTTCATCCAGACGACCTGGCCCTGGTGCGCGCCATCCTGCGCGAAGTGCTGTCGGCGCCCGGCCAGCCGCGCGAGACCTTGTATCGCCTGCGCCATGCCAGCGGCGACTGGCGCGCCATCCGCACGACTGTCACCAACCTGCTGGCCGAGCCCAGCGTGGCCGGGGTGGTGTTCAACTACCGCGACATCACCGACCAGCAAGCCGATGAGCAGGCCCTGCGCGCCTCCGAGGAGCGCTACCGCGGCGTGTTCGAGGGCTCACCCATTGCTTTGCTGGAGGAAGATTACTCCGACGTCAAACGGCGCCTGGACGCGCTGCGGGCGCAGGGCGTGGCAGATTGGCCGGCCTATTTTGAGGCGCACCCCGCGGAGGTGAACGAGTGCGCCGCGCTGGTGAAAATCTTGGCCTCCAACGCCAGCGCCCGCCAGCTTTACACCGGCAACTTTCAATCGTTCATCGACGCCCAGGTCAACGCCGCCTTCAAGGGCACCCTGGGCCGCATCGCCCAGGGCCAGACGCGCTTTGAATTGGAGGCGGTGCAGCGCTCCGCTTCCGGCCAGTTGATCCACCTCCACCTGCGCTGGTCGGCGCTGCCTGGCCGCGAGCAGACCCTGGAGCGGGTGATCGTCTCGGCCATCGATATCAGCGAGCGGGTGCGGGCTGAGGCCGAGCTGAAACGGCGCCTGGCCGAGTTGGAGGCGGTGAACCGCGTCTCGGTGGCGCTGCGCAGCGCCCGCACCGAGGATGAAATCCTGGCGCGGCTGGTGAGTGAAGCCATTGCCGCCGTGGGCGGCGCGGCTGGCAGCGTGTGGCTGCTGGACGACTCCAGCGCGCAGGTGGTCATCGCCCATGCCCAGGGCTGGAGCATGCTCTCCCAGCCGCGCCCGCTGGGCAGCGGCATCCCCGGCAGCGTGGTGGCCACTGGGCAGCCGGTGCTGGTGGCGGACTTGAAAACCGATCCGCGCGTGCCGGAGGATGCGCGCGCGCAAGCGGTTCCCGGGCGCAGTGGGCTGTGCGTGCCGGTGCGCGCCGCCGAGCGCATCATCGGCGCCCTGTACATCCACACCGACGCGCCGCGCCTGTTTGCCGCCAGCGATGTGGGCCTGCTGAATACGCTGGCCGAGATTGCCGGCAGCGCCCTGCACCGCGCCCGGCTGCACGCCCAAACCGAGCAGCAGCTTAACCGCATCACCGCTCTGCGCTCGGTGGAGCAGGCCATCTCCTCCAGCCTGGATCTGCGCGTCACCCTGAATGTGCTGCTGGACCAGGCCACCACCCAGTTGGCCGCCGACGCCTCCGACGTGCTGCTGTTCAACCCCCAGCGGCAGGTGCTGGAATTTGCCGCCGGCCGCGGCCATCGCGGCGGCGAGGCCCAGCGCGTGCGCATGCGGCTGGGCGAGGGCCGCGCCGGCCGCGCCGCCTATGATCGGCGGCTGGTGCGCGTGGCCGACCTCAGCGCCGAGCCAGCCCTCGATCCGGCCGCGGCCGTGGTGGCGGCCGAGGGCTACGTGGCTTACTATGGCGTGCCGCTGCTGGCCAAGGGGCAGATCAAAGGTGTGCTGGAGGTCTATCACCGCCGGCGGCTGGATGTCGGGCAGGATTGGCTGGACTTTCTGGAAGCGCTGGCCGACCAGGCCGCCCTGGCCATCGACAACGCCAGCCTGTTCGACAGCTTGCAGCGCGGCAACCTGGAGCTGACCCTGGCCTACGACGCCACCCTGGCTGGCTGGGCGCGCGCGCTCGTCCTCACTGAACCGGACGGCGCCGGGCGCCTGGAGCGCCAGGCCGACCAGGCCGTGCGGCTGGCGCGCGCGCTGGGCGTGGCGGAAGCCGAGCTCATCCATGTGCGCCGCGGCGCGCTATTGCGCGATGTCGGCCACATGGGCCTGCCGCCCGGCCTCCTGCTCAAGCCCGGCCTGCTCACCGCCGGCGAGTGGGCGCTGGTGCGCCAGCATCCGGCGCATGCCAACACCTTGCTGGCGTCTGTTCAAATGCTGCGCCCGGCTTTGGAGATTGCATACAACCACCATGAGCGTTGGGACGGCGGCGGCTATTCGCGCGGGCTGCGCGGCGAGACCATTCCGCTCGTCGCCCGCGTGATGGCAGTCGTGGACGTGTGGGGCGCGCTGCTCTCCGACCGGCCCCACCGCGCCGCCTGGCCGCGCGAGCAAGCCCTGGCCTACCTGCGCCAGCAGGCTGGCCAGCAGTTCGACCCGCGCGTGGTCGAAATGTTCCTCCAGCAGATTGAGTCCGAAAAATAGGCGTCAAATCGCAGGGGGCGTTCAACTGAACGCC
>JAYTFQ010000531.1:0-12192 GCA_043734225.1 Anaerolineales bacterium
GGGCGCGCTCAAATGGACCGGCACCCGCGTTGACCTGGTCTTCGGCTCAAACTCCCAACTGCGGGCTTTGGCGGAAGTCTATGGCTGTGAGGACTCTCAGGCGAAGTTCGTGCATGACTTTGTCGCCGCTTGGAACAAAGTCATGAACCTGGATCGTTTCGACATCGCCTGATCTCTCAAGGATTTGATCGCCATCCGCTTAGTCTGCTGCTGAGCGGTGCGAGAAAACAAGTGGCATGGGGTTGGCGATTTCATTGCCAACCCCACGCCACATGTTTTTCCCAAAGTCGCCATGCCAACTCCTCCCCCCAACTCCGTACACCCCAAAACCCGCGCCGAGTGGCGCCGCTGGCTGGAAAAACACCAGGCCCAGCCCGAAGGCGTGTGGATGGTCAGCTTCAAAAAACACACCGGCCAGCCGCGCGTCGCTTACGAGGAGGCCGTTGAAGAAGCCCTGTGCTTCGGCTGGATTGACAGCATCGCCAACGTGTTGGACGCCGCCCGCTCCATGCAGTGGTTTTCCCCGCGCAAACCCGGCAGCGGCTGGTCGCGCCTCAACAAGATCCGCTTCGAGCAGTTGCTGGCTGCCGGCCGCCTGGCGCCGGCCGGCCTGGCCAAGATCGAGGCCGCCAAACGCGACGGCTCCTGGACCGCCCTGGATGCCTCGCAGGCGCTGGAAGTCCCGTCCGATTTGGCGGCAGCCCTGGCGGCCAATGCCGCGGCCCAGCAATACTTCGAAGCCTTCCCGCCCTCCGCTCGGCGCGCCATCCTGCAATGGATTGGCCTGGCCAAAAGGCCCGAGACGCGCGCCAAACGCATTGCCGAGACAGTGGCCTCCGCCGCCCAAAACATCCGTGCCAACCAATGGCGCCCGTGACGCTGCCCCGCTATAATGGCGGGCACTCGGGTCCTCCGAGCGCCATCCCCCTGAAGGAGTAGCGTGACGACCTTCAATGTGTTCAACAATGAACCGGATGTGCGACCCTTCCCCATTTTGCGCTCCAAATGCTCCAACTCCTGGCCGAGCGTGTGCGCCACAATCTCGAAAACTAGCTGAACCGGCACGTGGAACCGTTGGCACTGGGTCGTCACTCGCGATTGCGGATGACGGCCCAGTGCTGTTTAACCGCCCCGCGCTCGGTCTCTAACACAATCCGGCACGTAACCTGCACTGTCACGCTCAGATTATTAGTCATGATGAAAATTCCCCGCTGGCCGCTGCTTTGGCTGTCTCTGCTGCTGCTCGCCGGCGCCCTCCCGCCGCTCCAGGCTGGCGCCGCCGCTGGCACCTATGTCCTGGATAGTCGCGCGGGCCGCACTCTGATGCTGATTTTGCCCGATATGGAGCTGGCCACCGTATCCAGCACCGGCGAAACCCGCCTGGGCGTGACCGCCCTTTCGGCCCGCTTCTTGCCGGATGGCCAGATCGCTTTTATTGACTCGGACCTGGCCCTGCGCCGCTTCGGGCCGCGCGGCGCGTCCAACTGGCTGCCCGCCGGCAGCGCCAACGCGCCCTTGTTCGTCAGCCCCGACGGCCACCACCTGGCCTATCTCAAACCCATCGACCTGCCGCCCGGCGAAAACGAAGCCGCCACCAACGGTGTCGCTGTGCTCGATCTGGGCAGCAACGCCGAGCGCCTGCTGTTCCAGGCGCCCGATGTCACCGTTCGGCTATACGGATGGGCGGGGAACCAAGTGCTGGTCGAGGTGCCCAATTGGACCCCGGCCACCAATGCCCCGGACCAGAGCCTGACCCTGGGTCTGCTGGACACGGACCGGCCCCAGGCCGCGCCGCGCGCCCTGGCTAGCCTGCCGGCCCTGCTGCCGGGCGCGCGCTATCCCCAAACGTCGCTCGACCAGCATTTTCTCGCCTACCAGTCGGAGCAGGGCCTGGTGGTCGCCGGTCTCAGCACCGGCAACTATAGCCTGGCCGGCCTGGCAGCCGATCCACTGTGGACCGCCGGCGGTCTGTCGGCGGTGCGCAATGGCCAGCGCGCCAGCCTGGCTGTTTCTGAAGCCGACCTGTCGCAATCTTCCCCCGCCAGCGGGGATGTGGCCCTGCCCGAACCCTCCAGCACTTCAACCGCCACTCCCGCCACGCCCTCCGGTCCGGCGCAGCCGGGCGCCGTCATTTTCTATCGACCGGTCAAAGCCTCCACCCGCGTCTCGGCCTATATGGACCTGGATTTCAACCTCGGCAGCATCGCCGATTGGACGGGCTGGACCGGCACCAGTTGGGTTTACGGCCACGCCTACGACAACCACAAAGGCACCGATTACGACGGTGTGACCGGCGACGCCGTGTATGCCTCCGCGCCTGGCACGGTGGACCAGGTGGTCATCGACTGCGCCAACACTTATCCCGGCGGCCCGGCCACCTTTGGCAGCCACATCCGCATTAACCACGGACAGCAAGGCGATGGCTTCAGCTATAGGACCATCTACGGTCACCTGAAGTGTGACTTGGTCTTCGCCCATCTGGGCGATGTGATCCAAACCCTGCCCACCGAGATCGCGCTGATGGGCAACACCGGCTACAGCACCGGCGACCACACCCATTTGCAGGTTTATCGCAACGGCATCACCGTCGACCCATACAGCCTGGGCATTATCAGCGACACGCCGCCGATCAGCACCATCGGCAACCTGGATGGCGTGGTGCGCGACCCCAGCGGCCAGCCGGCGGACGGCGTCACTGTCAAGGTCGTTTCGGGCAGCCTCACCCAAACTGCTTTAACCGGCAGCGATGGCGCTTATCATTTCACCGCTGTGCGCGTCGGCGCGGCCGCGCCCATTGCCGTGCGCGGCGCGCGCTGGGGCACGGCCGGGGTCAACATTGTGGCCGCCCAGACGGTCTCCGCGCCAGACATTGTTTTGGACCAGTGCGGCGGCACCACCATCGGCGCCGACGCCTGCCCGGCCATCAACTTCGACGCCGCTGCCTTCCTGGCCGATGTGACCGTGCCCGATACAGGCGTTGTGCCGCCGTCGCAGCCGCTCACCAAGACCTGGCGGCTGAGCAATACGGGCTCCTCCACCTGGGGCCCGGGCTACCAGGCCGTCTTTGTCGGCGGCACGCTCCTGCCTGGCGCGCCGGCCGCGGTCGATCTGCCCGCCACCGGGCCAAATGCCACGGCGCAGGTCAGCGTCAGTTTCACCACTCCCGCCCAGGCCGGTGTGCATCGCGCCTATTGGCGTTTGCGCGGCCCGAATGGCGCTTACTTCGGACCCGAGTTATGGGCCGAGCTGAACATCCAACCGGCCGGCGCCAATATCACAGCCTTCAACGCCGCGCCGGCCTCGCCTTCCTTCGCCATTGTTGTCACCGTCACCGCGCACATCAGCGGGCTGGCCAATTTCCGCGCGCAGCGCCTGCTCATCGACGGCAGCGTAGTCACCGAAACCAGCGCTCTCGAGCTGGCCTACAACTGGCCGACCGCCGGTCTCGACACCATCGAGCACAGCCTGGTGCTGCAGGCGGCCGATCAATCTGACCCGAATTGGGCGCACCCGCAGTACCGCGGACTCAATTACGCGCTGCAAGGGCTGCCCGTGCAGGAGGCGCCGATCGACCGCGACGCGCTGCTCGGTGTGCCGGATGCCCCCTCGGCGCCAGCCACACTCACCTGCGCCGTGCAGCCGCTGCCCGGTGTCGGCGGCGCCAGCCCGCTGATGGTCACCTGGGCCGGCGGCGGCGGCACCTATGACGTGCAATTTCTGGATTCGGCCCGCGGCCTGTGGCGCGATTGGCTGCGCGGCGTGTCCGTCACATCGGCCGCCTTCAACGGCCAACTCGGCCACCGCTATGGCTTCCGCTGCCGGGCCAGCGACGCCTCCGGTAACTCGGGCAGCTATCCCGCTTCCGCTGACACCACCACGCTGCTTGGCGCCCAGACCGGCCAGGCCGATCTGACCGTCACCAACCTCACCGCCATTCCCAACTCGGGCGGGGGCGCGCTGGCCCTGGTGACCATTCAGAACAATGGCCCGGCCAGCACCCAACGCGGCTTCTTTGTCGATCTTTACGAAAACCATATGCCCAGCGGGGTGGGCGACTTTGCCGGCAGCGTGCAGTCGTGGGCCATTGCGCCGCTGGCGGCCGGCGCCAGCATCACCGTCACCGGCGTGGTGCCCCAGCCCAGCGGCCAGCAGACGGCCTTGCTTTTCGCGCAGGTTGACTCGACCGGGGTGGTGGATGAAACGGACGAAGGCAACAACATTTGGTCCAGCGGCACCGGCGCCTGCCTGGTGGCGGCCGATGGCTTTGAAAACGACAACCTGCGCTCACTGGCCAAACCGCTGGCCAGCGGCGCCAGCCAGGGACACAGTTTTGGCGGGCCTGGCGACCAGGATTGGATGCTGCTCGACGCCCAGCCGGGGCACGCTTATCAATTTACGACCAGCAACCTGGCGCCCAGCGTCGATACGCGCCTGTCCATCTACGGGCCTGACGGCCTGACGCTCCTGGCCAGCAACGACGACGCCGACAACACCACCCTGGCCTCGCAACTGTTCTGGGTGCCGCCGGCGCCCGGCCCCTTTTACTTGGTGGCCCAAGACTGGAACCCTGGCCTGGGCGGCTGCGGGTCTTTCTACACCGTTAGCGCCCAAGACCTTGGGCCAGGCAGTGTGACCTTCTTGCCCATGCTGGCCCGCTAGCCGGCCAGATCGCCAAAACACACCTGGCAGAAATAGATGACGCGGCCCAACGGACGTGGGGCCGCGTCATCTATTTCTGCCAAGCCCCTTGTTTTCCTGAGTTGCCGCGGAGCCCCAGACTTACCGCGGGGTCAGCAGACCAATATGCGCCTCGGGCGACAGGGCGTGCAGCGCCAGCAGGACATACTCCTGCCGCGCCGCCCCATTCGCGCGCAGTTGCGCCGCGCACTCGCGCAGCACCGCGGCCCGCGCCTCGGCCAGGTCATCCAGCGACAGGGCCTCGATCAGGCGGCACAGGTGCTCGGCGCCCTCGTCGAGCTTGGCGCGCGCAAACGCATCGGCGCACTGCATCAAGGGCAGGGTTTGATTGTCAAGTATCGGCAGGCGATCGGCGCGCCGCAGCAGCGCCGTGGTGGCCTGCGAAAATCCGGTGCTGGCCTCCGCCCGCGCCAGGCGCCAAATTTGGATGAAGTGCTGTTCGCCCCCAATCAGCCGCGCCAGCACCAGCGCCAGTTCCAGCCGTGGGCCGCTTTCCTGGCGGCTGCGCAAGAAAACCAACAGCGGGTCCACTGCCTCCACGATCAAGAGCTTGCCCATCGCGGAAGCATAAGCCATCCGCAGGCCGTGGTCGGTCTCATTTGTAAAACGCTCCAGCAGCGTGGCGCCCAACTCCATGTCGCGCAGGGTGCCCAGGGCCCGCACCGTGTGCGCCCGCACCGACCGGTATTGGGAGTCCAGCCCCGGCCGCAGCGCCGGGATGGCGCGCGGGTCGCCAATGCGCCCCAGCCCCCAGGCGGCCACCACGCTCAGCGCCGGCTCGCCGCTCTTGACGATTTCCGCCAGCGCCTCGATCACCCGCCGGTCGGATGGCACGCGCGCCATGGCCAGGATCGCTTCAAAGCGCACGTTGAAGCGTGGGTCGGCCAGGCCCTCCAGCAGCTCCTCCACCGTCAGCAGGCTCCGCGATTGGCCCAACTGCTCGGTCAGCGATACGGTGGCCTTCTCGTCGCGCGCGCGGCCGTAGCGGAACACGAGCTCCGCCGCCATCAGCGTGTTGCCTTGCAGGAACATCCCGGCGAACTCCGGCACGCTATAGCGGCTGTCTGCCCGGATGCGGCTCAGCAGCACGGCGCCCAGCACCGGCAGCACGAGGCCGCCCGCGAACAGCAGCGTGTATGGGTCGAGCGGCATGAAGGCGATCTGGCCGGTCACCCCCTTCAACAGGTCGATCAGCCTGCCGCCCAGCACCTGGCTCAGCCCGCCGACCGCGCCCATCCAGGCGTAGTTCAGCGCCATATAGTCCGATTTGTGCTCGGGCGGCACCAGGTTCACGAACAGTTGCCGGGTCGAGCCGATGCTCCAGCCCAGCGTGATCAGTCCTTGCAGCAGCGCCACGCCCAGGGCAATCGTCAGGCTCAGCGCGCCGTGGCGCGGCATCAGAAGCCAAAAGATCGGCAGCACCGCCAGCAGGTACATGCCCGAGAGCATCACCGGCCGGCTGCCATAACGGTCGGCCGCCCAGCCCCACACATAACCCGAAAGCAGCCCGCCAACAAACGTGCCGGCTTGCAGCCAGACCACCTGTTCAGAGCTCAGGCCTATTTGGTCGTGCATGAAAAGGGGAAGGAATGAGCCGATCGGACCCCAGGCCAGTGTCAGCAGGCCCGAGCCGATGAGAAAACGCCGAAAATCGCCGTCGCGCGCCGGGCGCGCCAACCGCTGCCGCAGGCTGCGGTGGTCAATCGGCCCGCGCACCGGCGCGCCGCCCGGCAGGCGCGACAGGCCGTACACGGTGACGGCGCCGAACACGACCCCCACCGCAATCAGGATCATGAAGCCGGTCAGCCCGGTGGTGCGGCCCACCACATAGCCGGCCACGCCCACCGCCGCCAGGTTGGCGATGGTGACCGCCGTGTTCTCATTGGCCGAATACTTGCCGCGCACCGAGGCCGGGATGTATTCCTGTATCCACGGATAGCTGCCGGTCTCCCCAATGGCCCGGCAGATGGCGAACGCCGCCACGATGATGCCCACATAGCCCGAGGCGGCGTTGGTGCCAAAGCGGGCCAGCACCAGCGGCGTGAGCAGCAGTCCGGCTGTCACTACTTTGCGCGCGCCCCAAAAGGTCACATAGGTGCGCTTGAACCCAAAGCGCGCCACGGCCGGGGCGGTGAACAGCGCCGTCAGCCCAAAGAACGGGAACAGCGACAGCAAGAAGCCGATGGCGCTCTTGCTCAGCCCGAGCGTGTTCAGGAACAGCACGAAGATCGAGCCGAACAGCGTGAACTGGCCGAAGATGGTATTGGTCGAATTCGCGAAGATGCTCCAGGGCAGCTTGCGAATTTTCTCGGCGGTGGTTGGCTCTTGGTCGGCGCGCGCCGGCGCGTTTACAGTTTGATCCACAGATCGTTGTATCCGTTTCTAAGAATTAGCTCTCGCCCGCCGCCGCGGCCAGGCCCTGGAAGGTAGGCTGCAAGGCCGGGTACAGCGCCCGATATTGCGCGTAGAACGCCTGGTAGCGCTCAGACTGCTCGCGGTTCGGCGCCACCTGGCCGGTGACGGTCACGCCGGCCGCGCAGGCGGCGGCCACCTCCGGCCATATGCCCGCGCCCACGCCGGCCAGCAGCGCGGCCCCAAACGCGGCGCCCTCGGTGGTGTTCACCGTCACCAGCTCCACCTGCAGCACGTCCGCCAGGATTTGCCGCCACAGCCGGCTGCGCGCGCCGCCGCCCGACACCCGCACCTGCCGCACGTTCGCCAGCCCGGCTTGCCGCATCAGCTCAAAGCTGTCGCGCAGCCCAAAGGCCACGCCCTCCAGCACCGAGCGCGTCAGGTGCGGCAGCGTGTGGCGCACCGTCAGGCCCACAAAGGCGCCGCGCGCCAGCGGGTCGGGGTAGGGCGTGCGTTCGCCGGTCAGATAGGGCAGGAACAGCAGCCCGTCGCTGCCGGCGCTCACCGCCTCGGCCGGTGCCAGCAGCGCCTCATACGCCATCCCGGGCGCGAACGTGTCTCGGTGCCAGCGCAGGCTGCCGGCCGCCGAGAGCATCACGCCCATCAGGTGCCAGCGGCCGGGCGCGGCATGGCAAAAGGCATGCAGCCGGCCCTCCGGTTCGATAAATGGCTCGTTGGTGCTGGCGAAGATCACACCCGAGGTGCCCAGCGTCAGGGCCACCACGCCTTGGGCGATGGCGCCCACGCCAACCGCCTGCGCCGCCTGGTCGCCGCCGCCGGCCACGATAGGCGTGCCGGCCGTGAGGCCGGCGGCCGCGGCGGCGGCAGCGCTGATGCGCCCGGTGATCTCCGGACCCTCGAACAGCGGCGGCAGCCACTCGGCGGGTATCTCCAGCGCCTCCAGCACCGCGCGCGACCAGGCCCGCTGGCGCACATCCATCAGCACCGTGCCCGAGCCATCAGCCTTGTCCATGGCGTACTCGCCGCTCAGCCGGTAGCGCACGTAGTCCTTGGGCAGCAGAATGTGCCGCGCGCGGGCAAAGACTTCCGGCTCGTTCTCGCGCACCCACAGGATCTTGGGCGCGGTGAACCCGGCCAGCGCGTCGTTGCCGGTGATTTGGATAAACGCCTGCCGGCCCAGCCGCGCGCGAATCTCGTCGCACTGGGTGCTGGTGCGCTGGTCGTTCCATAGGATGGCCGGCCGCAGCACAGCGCCGGCTGCGTCGAGCAGCACCAGGCCGTGCATCTGGCCGGTCAGCCCGACGGCGGCGATATCGGCTGGGTTAATGTGGCTGTCGGCCAGCACGCGCCGGATGCTCTGCGTCGCGCCATCCCACCACAGGGCCGGATCTTGCTCGGCCCACAACGGACGCGGGGTGTCAAATTCATACTCGCTGCTGGCCACCGCTACTACGATGCCGTCCGCGTCGATCAGCAAAGCCTTGGTGGCGGTCGTCGAGACGTCAATGCCGATCAGATAGGGTAGGTGGGTCATGTGTCCCAACTCTTTGGGGGTGAACCTATTATAATCCCCGTAAAGTAACCAAACGGTAACCCTGGCGCCCACTGTTTGGTAACCTGGCCGGGCCATGATAGACCTGGGGGACGAGAGCGGTAAGATAGGTCCGCAGAGATAATCGCAGCGGCCGGGCAAGTCGCACCGGCGTAATAAGGAGATGATGAGATGCAAAGACAAACCTTCAAACTTTTGGCTGGGCTGCTGGCCCTGGCGCTGCTGGCCGCGGCCTGCGCGCCTGCTACGGTGAATGCGCCCACCTCTGCCCTGACCGCCGCCGCGCCGACAGCGGCCTCCGGCACGGCTGTCCCGGCTACCGCCGCGGTCAGCGCGGCGGCGCCGGCGACCAGCGCGCTGCCTGCCCCCACGCAGCCGGCACCCACCGATACGCCGCTGCCGCCCAGCGCCACGCCTGACCCGAATGCCATCGCGCACTTCCAGGTGGGCCAACCGATTACCATCACCACCATCCGCATGTTCGACGCCCAACACGGCTGGGGCATTGGCGGCCTGGGCACCGTTGGCGATCACATCCTGACCACCCTCGATGGCGGCCAGACTTGGAAGGATGTCACCCCGCCGCAGGCGGCGGCCTCGCCCGATCAGGGCCAACCCAACACCGCCGCGGCGGCCTTCGGCAATGCCTACACGGCCTGGGCCATCTATGGCACTTTCTCGGCGGCGTCCCCCGCCAGCGCCACGTTCTGGCGCACCAGCGATAGCGGCGCCACCTGGACCGCCAGCAAACCGATCGACCTGAGCGCCCTGGGAGCGGCGGATTTCTTCCAGCCGTCTGACATTCGCTTCTTGCAGGATGCGCAGACGGGTTGGTTCATCGCGCACCTGGGCGTGGGCATGAACCACGACTACTTCACCATCCTTAAGACCATCGATGGCGGCCAGAGCTGGAGCCGCCTGATCGACCCCAGCGGCGACGGGCCCCAGAGCTGCTCCAAGACCGGCCTGCACTTCGCCGACGCCCAGAACGGCTGGCTCAACGGCGATTGCCAGGGCGTGGCGCCCGGCGTGTTCTTCAAGCACACCAGCGATAGCGGCGCCACCTGGACGGATGTGGCCCTGCCCGCGCCGGCCAGCATGCCCGACTTGTTCACGCGCCAGGATGCCGGCTGCGGCACGTATGATATGCGCCTGTTCGATCCGCAGCATGGCTTGCTTTCGGTGTCGTGCCTGTTCCAGGGCACCAGCACCATCACCAGCACGCACTACATTTACACCACCGCCGACGGTGGCAAAAACTGGACCTCCAACCCCTCACCGGCGCGCCGGCTGACCTTCATTAATCCTCAGGTCGGCTGGGCGCTGCCAACCGGCGAAATCAACGGCCAGCCGCCGTTTGCGCTGTCTCAGACCCAGGACGGCGGCGCCACCTGGACCACGGTCAAGCAGTTGGCCTGGGCCGGGGATCTCATCTTCGTGGATGCTCAGACGGGCTGGGCAGTGGCGCAGGCCAACGGGGCGACTTCGCTGGTGAGCACCAGCGATGGCGGCAAGACCTGGCACGCCGTCAATCCCAAAGTCGGGCCGTAACGCGCCCGGCGCTGACACGCCGCCGTATTCCACTCTGCAAAGGTATTTGTTCGGCCTGGCATTAGATGCCGGCCGAATTGGATGGCGCGGCCAGACGACCCTCTCGCCGCGCCATCCAATTCGGCCAAAAGATCCTTGGTCTCCATGTTGCAGCGAAAGGGCCGCGCCGACCGGCTGGGCAGTTACCTGCAAAGTTAATTTTGGTTGTCGAAATTGGCCCCCGGACTTCGTCGTATTGATGAAACGGGCGAATAGGTCGCCCGAGCCCAGGTCAAAGGAGACTCAAAATGCGCTACTTATTGATGATCTACACGGACGAGACCGTAGAAGCCAGCATGTCGCCCGAGGAGCAGGGGGTTTACATGGCGGCCTACAACGCCTTCACCAAAGCCACCGAGGAGCGCCATGCCTTTCAGGCCGGCGAGGCTTTGCAATCCATCGCCACCGCCACCACCGTGCGCGTCCGCAACGGCAAAAGCGTGTCCACCGATGGCCCGTACGCCGAGACCAAGGAGCAGTTGGGCGGCTTCTATCTGCTGAACTGCAAGAATCTGGATGAAGCCATCGAGTTCGCGGGCATGATCCCCGGCGCCAAGCACGGCGCCATCGAAGTGCGCCCCATCATGGAGTTTGGCCAGCCGGCTTAGCGCCCGGCCTAGGCTGGGGCAGCGCTGGCAGCAGCGACTGCCAGCGCCGCCCCAGCCGCATCCCCCATGCCGCCTTCGCTTAGCGCCGCCGCTGTCGACCAGGTTTTCCGCGCCGAGCACGGCCGTGTGCTGGGCTCGCTCATTGCCGCGCTGGGCGATTTCGACCTGGCCCAGGATGTGCTGCAAGAGAGCTTGCTGACCGCGCTGGAGCGCTGGCCGGTTGAAGGCCAGCCGCGCAACCCGGCGGCCTGGCTGACCACTGTTGCCCGCCGCAAAGCAATTGACCGGCTGCGGCGCGATCAGGCCTTTGAGCGCCATTCCACGGCGCTGGCCGCTGAGCTGGAGCGGGCGGGCTCCGGCCACCCCACCGAGGACGCCGTGGACGCTGACAACTTTCCAGACGAGCGCCTGAAGCTGATTTTTACTTGCTGCCACCCGTCCCTGTCGCCGGAGGCGCAGATCGCCCTGACGCTGCGCACGCTGGGCGGGCTGGACACGGCCGAGATTGCCCACGCCTTTGTGGTGCCGCTGCCCACCATGAACCAGCGCCTGACGCGCGCCAAAACCAAGATTCGCCAGGCCGGCATCCCCTTTCAGGTGCCCGCGCCCGAGCGACTGCACGACCGGTTGGAAAGCGTGCTGCACATCCTGTACTTGATTTTCAACGAAGGCTACGCCGCCAGCGCCGGTGAGGCGCTGATTCGGCAGAGTTTGTGCGCGGAGGCCATTCACCTGGGGCGTATGCTGGCGGCCACGCCGGACTTGCCGCCTAGCCCCGAGGCCGCCGGCCTTCTGGCGCTGATGCTGCTGCACGACTCGCGGCGCGCCGCCCGTGTGGACGAGCAGGGCGAGTTGGTGCTGCTGGAAGATCAGGACCGCGCCCGCTGGGACCGTGCCGAGATCACCGAAGGACTGGCGCTGCTGGACCGCGCGCTGGCACTGCGCCAGCCCGGCCCGTTTCAAATCCAGGCGGCTATCAGCGCGCTGCACGCCCAGGCCGCCGCAGCCGCCGACACAGATTGGAAGGAGATTGCGGCGCTGTACTGCGAGTTGGAGCGGCGGGCGCCGTCGCCGGTGGTGGCTCTCAACCGAGCCGTGGCGCTGGGCATGGCGCAGGGGCCTTTGGCTGGGCTGATGGCGCTTGACCAGCGGCACTTGGAAACGGACCTGGAGCAGTACCATTGGTTCCACGCCGCCCGTGCTGACCTTCTGCGCCGCGCCGGCTATCAGGCCGAGGCAAAGGCGGCGTATGCCCGCGCCCTGGAGTTGTGCCAGAACCGTGCCGAACGGAGTTTCCTGGCGCGGCGGCTGGCGGCGACGATGGGTTAACTCTTAGTTCTTCAACGACAATTATTGAAAAGTCGTATCGAG
>JAYTFQ010000532.1:0-2545 GCA_043734225.1 Anaerolineales bacterium
GTCAGCGGCCCAACGAAGGTTGGGCCGCTGACTCCAATTCCGCGGGAGGTTTGATGTTGGAACCAGTGAGAGGTTTAGTTGGGCCGGCGATCCAGCGCCAGGGCTTCCGGCTCGCGCTGGATCGCCGCGCGCCGCTCGGCCAGGGCAGGATGATAGTAGGTGACGGCGATGGCGACGCAAGCCGCCACAGCCAGGACGCCGGGGGCGAGCAAGGGCGCCGCGCCGTGCGCCGCCAGCCACAGCGCCGGCAGCAGCGTGAGGCCGGGCTTGGTTTCGCGCACAATTTCCAGGTTGCTGGTGAGGTGCTCGTAGCCGCCGATCAGGCTGCCCACAGCCGCCGCGCCCATCACTGCGCGCAGGCTCCATACGCTGACGCGGCTCGGGCGCAGCCAGGCCCCCGCCACGGCCACCAGCCCCGCCGCGCACAGCCCAAACGGCAGCCACTGGATGACCTGCTTAGTGTGGCTGGCCAGAGCCAACTCGACGATGGTGCCCAGGCACATGGCCGCGGCCAGGGCGAACAGAAAGGTCCGCAGCCGATCTTCAATGCGGGTGGCGGGCAGCGGCATGGGGTCAGCCGCGCCGCGTTTCACTGGGCTGGGCATGCGGCTACGCGCCCGTCAGGTAGCTCTTGGCCAGTGTCACCTGGTCGGCCGCGACAACGCTGCCCAGCTTGGTCAGGAAGGCATCCGCCGAGGCATACGGCCGCGCGGCTATCAGTGAGGCGGCAATCGTGTCGGTGACGCCCGGCAATTGCTTGAGCGTTTCCGTGTCGGCCTGGTTGAAATCTACCGGCACATAGACGTACTGCTCATAAGCGGCCACGGTGGCGGCATCGACGTATTTGCCGATCTCCCGCCGGAAGGCGAGGATGGTGGCGTAGGGCCGGTACTCTTGGGATTCGCGCACCATGCGCTGTCCGGCGTTGGGCACGGTCAGGATTTGTTCGGCGGTGGCCGTGTTCAGGTTGATCTTGGCCGTGGTGGCGCCCGGCACGCTGGTGCTGCTGGCAGCGCTAGTGCTGCCAGCGGCGATCGTGCTGCTGGCGGCGCCGGTGGTGCTGGTAGAGCTGATGGCGGCGGTGGGACTGATGGTGGACGCCGCCGCGCTGCTGCACGCGGCCAGCACGAGGGCCAGGCCGGCTACCAAGGTTGACTTCAATACCGTTACAAGAGAGTGGTTACGCATTTCAGAGATCCTTTGTCCTGTGTTGCTGTGCGCGGGTTAGCCCGCGGAAGCGGCCACGAAGTCGATTTGCAGCGCCACCTGCTCGCCCACGTTGGCGACGTTGGGGACGCTGGGGATGGTCAGGTTGTAATCAGAGCGGTTGACGTTGGCCTTGGCGGTGCCGCTGATTTGGGTCAGCGAGGAGCCCTGGGCGGTGACGTCAAAGGTCACCGACTTGGTCACATCGCGGATTTTCAGATCGCCGGTCATCTGGAAGGTGTAAGGCTGGCTGGCCTGGCCGGCGCCGGTCAGACCGGTGATGGTCTTGGGCGTGAAGGTGATGTACTCGTATTGGTCGGAGTTCAGGATGAAGTTGCGGATGGCGCCGTTGCGCCGGTTGCTGTCGGTGGCCAGGCCGCGCGCATCCACCTGAATGGCGCCCACTGTGGTCTGGCTTAGGTCCCGTGGGTTGAGCGCCACCTGCCCGGCCACCAGGGTGGTGGTCCCGACCACGGTATTGGGCGAGCCGTTCAGGTCTTCGCTGATGGTGAAGCTGACCTTGGACTGGTCGGGCACGATTTGGAACGTGGTGAGGCCAGAAGCGGCGCCGGGCGCGGCGGTGTTGACGACCACCGGAATGGCCGTCAGCGCGCTGGGGGCAGTGTTATTGGTGGTGAGCAAATTGAAGGCTTCCAAACCGACTGCGGCCAGGACGATCAAACTAACAATTCCAACAATTACCGTGCGTTTATTGAGCATGGGCAATATCCTTTTTCGGTCGGCAAGATGGGCTGATTGTAGAAACAGGTGGTTTAGGAATGGAGTAGATGAAATTAATAATTGGCTCATGAAACCTGAACATTTGATGAACGCCCAATTACCCCTGAATCTTGTTAGAATAGAAGCATGGATTTTTGGCATGAATTTCAGGGCGCAAACGCCGGTTATGTCGCCCAATTGTATGAGCGCTACCAGCGCGACCCATCTTCGGTGGAACCGGCGGCCCGGGCGCTTTTCGAGCAGGGCGGCCCGCCTGAGGCTGGCGGCCCAGGCGCCGCCCCGGCCGCCACGCCCGAGATCGCCAAAATTGTCGGCGCGGTCAACCTGGCGCAGGCCATCCGGGGCTATGGCCATCTGGCCGCCCGGCTGGACCCGCTGGGCAATCCGGCGCCAGGCGACCCGGCCTTGCTGCCCGAAACCTATGGCCTGAGCGCGAACGACTTGCGCCAGTTGCCGGCCAGCCTGGTGGGCGGCCCGCTCACCGGGCCATGGGCCAGCGCCGAGGAGGCGCTGCAGGCGCTGCGCGGCATTTACAGCGGCACCATCGGCTATGACGTGGACCATGTGCGCGCGCCGGAGCAGCGACAGTGGCTGCACG
>JAYTFQ010000533.1:0-5137 GCA_043734225.1 Anaerolineales bacterium
AATTGTACACGCGGACCGTCTGGACGTGGCCCTTACTTTTCGATCAGCGGCAGGAACTGCGGGAAGGCGCGCTCGATGGCGCCGATGTCACACGGCGCCACGCGCAGAAAGCCGCGCTCGTCCCGCGCCGGGCAATTGCCATCATCGCCCGTATTGATGGCCGGGCTGTTGGGCAGCAGCGCAAAGGTGGGGATGGCGCCATAGGCCGTCCCGACACTTGGCCCGCCGTTGTTTTGCTCCGGGCCGAGCCGCGGGTTGGCCTGCGTCGACAGGCCGCAAGTTGCGTCACTGAATTGTAGATTGTGCCCGCCGTCAACAACCGTGCCGGAGCAATTATTCGGCTGATTGCCCGAGACGATGGTGTTGATCAAGGTTAACGTCCCGCCGAAGCGGCGCAGGCCGGCGGCGCTGGCCACGCTGGTGTTGCTGATGACCGTGCTGTTGAGCACAAGTGCGGTCGCGCTGGACGACCCGCCGTTGGATAGGGCGGCGCCATTCTGTGCTGAGTAGTTGCTGTCCAGGGTGCTATTTGTCACTGTCAGCGTCGCATTGTTTAGCAGCCCGCCGCCGGCGTTGCTCACCGCTGCGTTTGATGCCAGGCGGCTGGCGCCCACAGACAGCACCCCGCCAACCTCGTTGCGCGCGGCGCCGCCGGCGTCGGCCACGTTCTCTGCGATCAGATCTACCAACAGGCTTGCGTGACCCCAATTATCCAGCGCGCCGCCATTGGCCGCGGCGCCGTTGTGGCCCAGCACGCTCGTGGCGACTGTCAGCGTGCCAGTGTTACTGATGGCGCCGCCCGATTTGAACGAATAGTTATCGGTCAGATCACTGCTGCCAAACGCCGCCGTGCCCGCGTTGTAGACGGCGCCCCCGTCGGATTGGGCGGCGTTCTCGTCAATGCGGCTATCGGCCACGTCCAGGCTGCCGAAATTGACCACCGCGCCACCCAGGCCAACCAGCGTGTCGTTGAAGGCCGTGTTGCTGAAGAAACGGGTTTGCACTATCACTACATTGGAATTCTGCGTGACGTACAGCCCGCCGCCACCCACCGGCAGCGGGAAACCCTGCGGCCCGCTAATTTGGATCGGTGTGCCCTGGGCGTGATTGTGATCGAACGTGTCCGCAAACAACACGAGATTGCTGTTGGCCATGACGGCGCCGCCGAAGATGGCCGCATTGCTGATAAAGTTGCTGCTGGCCACAAACGCGCGGCCTGCTTGCTGCTGTATAGCGCCGCCGGATTCGGCAACGTTGCCAAAAAATAAGACGTTGACCGTGGTCAATATGCCGCTGTTGAAGATAGCGCCGCCACCCTGGCCCAACGGCTGGGCCGTGTTGGTGACGAACCGGCTATCTTTGACGACCAATTGGCCTCCAGTCGTCACATAAGCCGCCGCCCCACCCGATGTCACGCTGTTGAGGGTCTGGTTGTTGACAAAGGCGTCGTTGTCTGCGGCCACTGTGCCGGTTACCAATAGCGCGCCGCCCTGCGCGGCTTTGCCGTGCGCGAAAGTCAAGTAACTTAGCGTGACGCTGTGCCCGGCCGGCACGGCCAGGATGCCCACCGCGCTGCCGCCGCTCAAAGTAATGACGCCGCCGCCGTTAATGGTGATGTTATGCTGAATGACTTGCGTGTGCGTGACCACGATAGTAGCCTGGCCGCCGGGACAGGCGAACGTGACGACGTCGCCATCCACCGCAATCGCCAGCTTGTTGGCCAGCCCGGCGGCAGTGCACACGTTGACCACCACGTTGGAGGCCCGCGCGGAGGGCGGCTGTGCCAGCAGCAGCGCCCCCAGCACCAACAGCGGCGCCGCCAGGCTCACTCCCAGACCAACCATTCGACTAACGATATTTTTCATTGACGAGATTCCTGCCGCTGCTCAGAGCGTTTTTGGAATACGCGCCCAACCGCGCACTGAGCGAAATCATATGCGATTGTTGGTTCCAAGACAATGGGTATGCCTTCTCACCCGGTTGACAATGCCGCGCCACAACTTATACTTTCTGTTGATCAGACTAGGCCAGCGCTCGTTTGCGCCAGTTGCCGCGCGGAGACGCCATTGACTGCACCCTCAGCCAGCCCCGAAATTGCCTGCCGCAATGTATGGAAAGTGTTTGGGCCGAACCCGGCCCAAATGATCAAGCAAATCAGCGCTGAGCAATCGCGCAGTCAAATCCTGTCGGATACCGGCCATGTGCTGGCCGTGCGCGATGTCTCGTTCGAAGTCGGGAAAGGCGAGACGTTTGTGGTAATGGGCTTGTCGGGCAGCGGCAAGTCCACGCTGGTGCGCTGCCTGACACGGCTGACCGAGCCCACCGCCGGGCAGGTGCTGATGGCCGGCCAGGACGTGACCGGCCTGGATGAGCGGCAGTTGCTGGACCTGCGCCGGCACCGGGTGAGCATGGTCTTTCAAAACTTCGGCCTGTTCCCGCACCGGCGCGTGCTCGACAACGTGGCTTTTGGGCTGGAAGTGCAGGGGGTGAAAAAAGCCGCGCGTCTGGAGCGCGCCGCCCAAATGGTGGAGCTGGTGGGCCTGGCCGGTTGGGAGCACCATTTCCCCAAACAGCTCAGCGGCGGCATGCAGCAGCGCGTCGGTCTGGCGCGCGCCCTGGCGGTCAATCCTGAAATTCTGTTGTTTGACGAACCCTTCAGCGCGCTGGACCCCTTGATCCGGCGCGAGATGCAAGATGAGCTGCTGCGGCTGCAGCGGGTGATGCACAAGACGATTGTGTTCATTACCCACGACTTTGTGGAGGCGCTGCGGCTGGGCGACCAGATCGCCATCATGCGTGATGGGCGCTTTGTGCAGGTCGGCACGCCGCCCGAGTTGGTGCTGCACCCCGAAAATGATTACGTGAGCGCATTCACCAAGGATGCCCCCCGCGCCAAAGTCCTGACGGCCGGCAGCATCATGCAGCCAGCGGCCACCGACGGCCGCCTGCCGCTAGCCGGCGGCCCGGTCATCGAGGCCGATTCCAAGCTCGAGGATTGCATCGCCGTCATCGCCGCCCAGCGTGATCCCATTCAGGTGGTAGACGCCGACCGCCGGCAGTTGGGCTGCGTGGATCAGGCCTGTGTGCTGCGGGCGTTGGTGGGATAAGGGCCGGCCAACATGATTGCGTCGCGTGTCCTCACTCGCGTGGGTCTCAATAGCAAGAACCTGTTCGGCTATAGCCTGGTGATCCTGGCGGCTGGCGTGGTGCTGGCGTTGGCCATGCTTCAGCCGCCGGCCGCCGGCACCTTTCCGGGTGCCTGGAACCTGCATCTGCGGGTGCCCATCGACCAGTTTCAAAGCTGGGTGATCAACAATCGCGCCAGCAGCGCCATGTTCGCCTATTTCTTCGATCCGCTCAGCGCCGTCATCGACTGGGGCCTACGCCTGGTGGAAAACGTGCTGCTGGCCACCCCGTGGGCGGTGGTGGTGGCTGCGTTTGGCCTGTTCGGTTATTGGCTGAGCGGCTGGCGCCTGGCCGTGCTGACCGTGTTCGGGCTCCTGTTCATGGGGTTGATGGGTCTGTGGACCCAAAGCATGCAGACCCTGGCGCTGATGACCGTGTCGGTGATCATCTCGCTCCTGATCGGCATCCCACTTGGCATCTGGTGCGCCCAGGACCAGCGGGTGGAAGGCATATTGCGGCCGATCCTGGACGCCATGCAGACTATGCCGGCCTTCGTGTACCTGATCCCGGTGCTGCTGTTTTTCGGCGTGGCGCGCGTGCCCAGCGTGGTGGCCACCGTCATTTACGCCCTGCCGCCTGCCATCCGCCTCACCAGCCTGGGGCTGCGCCAGGTGTCGCCGCAGGCCATCGAGGCCGCGCGCTCGTTTGGCTCAACCCGCCGCCAGATGTTGTTCAAGGTCCAAATTCCCCTGGCCCTGCCATCGATCATGGCCGGGGTCAACCAGACCATCATGATGGCCTTGGGCATTGTCGTCATCGCGGCGCTCATCGGCGCCGGCGGCCTGGGCGGCCAGGTGCTCAAGGCTTTGCAGGGCCTCAAGGTCGGCCTGGCGCTCGAGGCCGGGCTGGCCATTGTCTTTCTGGCCATCATCCTGGATCGTCTCAGCGAAGGCCTCAGCCGGTTGGATCTGGCGCAGACCCCGCGCCCCGGCCCCATGCCGCGCTGGCAGGCGGCCACTCAGGGCCTGTGGCAGGCGCCGGCACTCGTCTTGGCCGCGCTGGCGGTCGCCGTGGGGCCGCTGGTTCGGCGGCCCATCCCTCGTGAACGCGCTCGCGCTTATTTTACCGGGCATGTGGTGCTCATTAATGGCCTCCTGCTGCTGGCCGTCCTCTGGGTGGCCTTACTGCTGTTGACAGCCAATAGCCTCTTTCCCGACGGCTGGCGCGTGCCACTGCACACGCCGGTAGACTTTGCGGTGGCCTGGATGCGCGATCACCTGTTCAATATCGGCGGCTCGAAAATCTTCGGCACCGGGCCGCTCAGCGACTTTATCACCACTCAAATCCTCGATCCGCTGCGCTTTTTGTTTGTCACCTGGCTGCCCTGGCCCGTCGTCATCTTGCTGGCCATGCTGGGCGCGCTGGCCACCGGCGGCTGGCGGCTGGCGCTCTTCGCGGGCACCGGCATGCTGCTCCTGGGCTTGCTGGGCATGTGGGAGCCCAGTATGAATACCCTCAGCCAGGTTCTGGCGGCGGTCGTGGTCACGGTGGTCATCGCCCTGCCGCTGGGCATCTGGACCTCGCGCTCAGACACCGCCCAGGCGCTGCTGCGGCCGGTGCTCGACACCCTGCAAACCATTCCGTCCTTCGTCTTCCTGGTGCCGGTGATCATGTTGTTCAATGTCGGCCGCGTGCCGGGCCTAATTGCCGCCGTGCTGTATGCCTTGCCGCCGGGCGTCAAGCTCATCGACCTGGGCATCCGCCAGGTGGCGCCCGAGGCGGTGGAAGCCGCGCAGGCCTTTGGGTCCACCTACAATCAGACCCTGACGAAAGTCCTGCTGCCCCTGTCGCTGCCGTCGATTATGCTCGGCATCAACCAGATCATCATGATGGTGCTGGCGATGGTGGTGATCTCGGGCCTGGTGGGTGGCGCCGGGCTGGGTTTGGAAGCGGTCACCGGTCTGGCCAAAGTACAGACCGGTCGCGGCATGGAAGCCGGCCTCGCGATCGT
>JAYTFQ010000534.1:0-2879 GCA_043734225.1 Anaerolineales bacterium
CCGCCGCCCACATAGATCAAATCCTGCCCCAGCACAAAGCCTTCCAGGTCCGCCGTGGGCAAATGAAACAGCGACAGATGCGCCGGCAAGCACTCAAACTGGCCAAACGCCTTATAAAACTTCAGCAGATAACTATCGCTGCTGTCTGTGCCCGAGGGCAGAAAACACACTCGCGGCCGCGCGGCCCGCGCCCGTGCCACGCTCAGCACATATCGGTCCAGCGCCGGGTTGTCCGGCTCCATCGAAAACCCGCCGCCGCCCACTGCGATAATATGTGGCATGCGGAGATTATAAGGCGACGAACGACGAAGGACGAATCACGCACCACGGACCACGCACCACGAATGCCCGCCATTCGTAGTGCGTGGTCCGTCTTCTTCGTCCTTCGCAGGTTACTTCACCCCCACCCCAATCACCATCTTGCACGGGCCGGCGAACCCGCTGGCGGTCTCATACTGGCGCAGTTGCTCCTCAATCTCCATCCAGGCCGCGGCCTTCTCCGCCTCCCCCAGGCTCGCCAGCATTTGGTGCAGCGCCCCAAACGACTCGCGCTCAAAGCGCACACACTCCGCCGCCGAGGCTGTCTCCAGCGGCGCCAGCACGCTGCGCGTCTGCACCTCGCGGAAGCCGGCTTGCTCCAACACGCCCTGCAGCACGCCCGGCCCCCCCAGGCTGAACGGCCCCGGCTGGCCCGCCAGCGGCGGCGGCAGTTGGGCGCGGCGCCGGATAATCGACACCGGGATCGAGAAGAACTGGTTGCTGTCGGCCGTGGCATACACGATGGCCGCCACCCGCCCGCCGGGCTTCAGCGCCTGGCGCATGCCACTCAGCGCCCGTTGTTGATCTGGAAAATAAATCAGACCCACGCGCGAAATCACCGCGTCAAACGACGCCGGCGGCACATCCAGGTTTTCACCATCCAACACCTGCGTGGCCACGTTGCCCAGCCCTTCCGCCTGGGCCGTCTGCGCGGCGTAGGCCAGGATGTTGGGCGAAATGTCTGTCGCCAGCACGTGCCCGGTTGGTCCCACCCGCCGGGCCGCCGCCAGCGTTTGCCCGCCGGCGCCCGCCGCCACGTCCAACACATGATTGCCGGTGCGGATCCCCGCCAGGTCCAGCATCTCTTGCGTGGCCGGGCCCAGCCAGCGCTCCAGCGTCGGCCCCCAGCGGTGCCAGGCCTCGGCCGCATGTTGCCACTGCTCGCGCGTGGTGGCCTTGTATTTCGCCGGATCGAATACCATCGTCGCCATTGTCGGTCTCCTTTTTAGCTCGTTCCCTTGACGGCCAGAACGACTATGACTGTAGCGGCGAACCGCCGCCCGGGCATCCGTGGAACCACGTAGATTGGAAGAAGACGGTACTGAATTTGGCGCGGCGCGCTGGCGTCAGTCGGGCAGGTGCCAGCCTTTGTTGATGGCCCAGGCGGCGATTTGAGTCCGCGAGCTTAAGTCCAGCTTGGCCAGTATGTGCGCCACGTGGGTCTCGATGGTTCGCTCGCTCACCACCAGCGCCGCCGCTGCCTCGCGGTTGGATTTGCCCTGCGCAATCAGGCCGGCCACTTCGCGCTCGCGCCGGGTGAGGCCGCCCGCCGCCTGCTTCGCGCGCTGGCGCGCCGCCGCCGGCTGCCCGCCCGCCGCCGGCTGTCCGCCCGCCGCCGGCTGCCCCAACGCCGCTGGCTGCCCGCTCGCCACCGGCTGCTCCATCGCCGCCCCCAACGCCGCCGCCGCCCGCTCCAGGCCGCCGCGCTGGTCTGGGTCGTCCAGCCCGGCCGTCAGCACACTCAGGCGCTCGCGCGCGCGCTCGGCGGCGGCCCTGGCCTCGGCCGGCTGCCCGGCCCGCGCCAACACCTGCGCCAGTTGCCGATCAATGCGCCACAGCCAGCCCACCGCGCCCGCGTCCGCCGCCGCCGCGCCGGCCGCTTCCAGTTCGGCCATGGCCTCCGGCCAGCGTTTCAGCTCGCCCAACGCCGCCGCCCGCAGCACGCCCAGCCGCGGCACGCCTGCCGCGATGGCAGTGGCGGCCGCCGTTGCGCACAGCTCGTCCACCAGCGCCAGCGCCCGCTCCGGCTCGCCCTGCGCCAGCGCCAACTCGGCCTGGGCTACCCGCACCAGGCGTTGCCCCAGCGTCCGGGCGGCCGCCGCCGCCCCCCGCGCCCCGCGCGCCTGCTCCAGTTGCCCGGCCGGCGCCGCCGCCAGCGTCGCGCGGGCCAACTCCAGTTGGCCCGCCGCCACATACATCGAAGCCAGGTAACCCGTGGCGCAATTAATCCAGTGGCGCGACGCGCTGGCCCGCGCCAGGCTCAGCGCCGCCTGCGCCTGGCGGCCGGCCTCCGGCCACAGCAGCAAATCGCCATTCAGCGCGGCCAGGGCGCAGTGCGCCGCCGTCTGCCATTGGCGGTGCTCAATCGCCTCCGCGATGCGCAGGCCTTCAAGCGCCGACTGCCAGGCCAGCGCGTATTGGCCCGCCGAGCCCTGGCAGAAGCTCAAAAAGATCAGCGCGTAGGCTTCACCCGAGCGCTGGTTGATGCCGCGCGCCAGGCTCAGCGCCGCCTGCCCATCGGCCATCACTTCCGCCAGCGGCGCTGCCGCCGCCAGGGTATTGGTCTGGTAGGTCAGGCCGCGCAGCATCAGCGACGCCAGGCTCGACACCAAACCCTGCCGGTCATCCAGCGCCCGAAACAGCGCCACCGCCCGCTCATAATATTCCGTCCCGGTCGCCAGGTTGCCGCTCAGGAAGCTGGCCATGCCCATCAGATCGTACGTCTCGGCCAGGCCGGCCTGCTCGCCTGCCGCCTCGAACATGGCCAGCGCTTCGCGATGACGCTCCAGCGCTTCCAGCGGGTGATCCAGGTTGAGCTGCAGGTTGCCCAGGCGGTTCAG
>JAYTFQ010000535.1:0-6049 GCA_043734225.1 Anaerolineales bacterium
GGTCAGCGCCAGCTCCACCACTTTGCCGCCAGTGGCCAGCAAGTCCAACAGCTCGTCCACCGCCACCACGATGTGCGGCAACGAGACGTTCTCGCGATCGCGGCGCTCCATCTCGGCCAGCAGCCGTTCCAACAGCGCCCGCGCGGCTTCCGGCGTGGAAGCCACCTGGCCGATGACGTGCGGCAGGCCGGCCAGCGGCAGCAGCCCACGCGCCTTGGGGTCGATCAGCGCGAACTGGAGCTTGGACTGGCGGTTGGTCAGCGCCAGCGAGGCCAGCAGCGTGCGCATCAGCTCGGTCTTGCCCGAGCCGGTGGCGCCGGCCACCAGCACGTGCGCCACATCCGGCGAGGGCAGGCGCAGCAGCAGTTGCCGGCCGTCGTCGGTCAGGCCCAGGCAGGCGGTCAGCGGCGGGATGTTTTGCAGGCTGCGCAGCAGAGGCATGAAGCGCACCGGCTCGGCGTCGGCGCGCGGCACTTCCACCGCGATCGATTCGCCGTCGCGCGCCACGCGCACGTCGCCGGCGCCCAGCGCCAGCGCCAGCTCTTCCGACAAATTCCGCACGGCCGAAACCCGCGCGCCCATGGCTGGGGTCAGCAAGAAACGCACCCAGCGCGGCGCCACCGCGCCCCCATGCACCCGCACCGGCACCCGGTGCGAGGCCAGCACGCGCTCGATGCGGTCGGCCTGGAAGTTGAGTGAGTCAGAAGTGGGCGCGGACATGGGTAATCAGCATCAACACAACCGCGGCGGCCGGCGGCCCGCGCCCGGGAGGCGTTCAGGCTTCGAACGCCTCCCGGGCGGGCTGGAGGAGGCCGTGGCAATTACCGATAAGCGTTGGCTCACATTCCCGAGCCAGTGTGCATGGTTTTATACAGCGCCAGCTTGTTGCCCGACGGGTCCTCGAAAAACGCGAACCAGCCGGTGCCGGGGATTTCCATCTTGGGCGTCAGCGTCTTGCCGCCCACGCTCTCGATCTTGGCCAGGCTGGCCTCAATGTCATCGGTGCCGACGTAAACCAACACCTCGCCAATCTTGCCCCCGTAAGGTCCCCCTATGCCGGGGAAGCCGCCTCCCGGCAGCGCCTCGGGCATGAACTGCCAATAATCGAAATTGGAGTCGTGCTCCAGCTTCCAGCCAAAGGCCTCGTTGTAGAACTTGGCGTTGACTTTGGCATCGGTGGACGGGATTTCAACGTGGACGATGTTGTGTGTGGACATGGCTGGCCTCCTGGACCAAGGGAAAATAACGGGACCTCATGCGCGGCACGCGGCCCCGAGCCTAACCGCGAAATAAACCAAAATATCCACTACACTACCGTTCCAAGTCCAACACCGACACGGCTACCGCTACCGGTTCGATCAGCGCAGACTGCGCGCCGCGCATGCCTAGATTGAGTTCTCGTGACTGCGAGTCAGATGGCCAGCCGGCGCTGGTTCGCGGCGCCTTAGGCTCAGGCTAGAACAACGCGCAGCTGACGGGGTAGGGAAAACAAACAGGCTTGGGAGAAGCAGCGCGAGCTATTTTTAGAAATCTTGTTCTAGTATATAGAACAGATGTGCGATTGTCAAGCGGAAAGCGAGGAAAAAGCGGTAATTGGTAAGTGGTAAAGGGTAATTGGAGATTATGGCGCTACGATCCGCGCAGGAACTATTGGCCGCCCCAGGCGGGCCGAGTCGAACATGGCTTCTAGGACGGCCACGTCCTGCAAGGCTTCGGCCGGCGTGCTGCGTAGAGGCTGGCCGTCTTGAATAATGCGCGCGAAGTCCGCCAGCTCCGCCTGCACGTTGTCCATGTCAAAGGTCTGGGAAGTTGTCAGGCCGCCGGCGGTCACTTCCAACTGCCCAGGATTGACCCGCAGCGCGCCGCGGTCGCCGATGACGTGAGCAAAGTCGGGCCAGGGTCCTTCGGCCGCGAAGGTTCGGGTGAAGACGCCAAAGGCGCCGCTGGTAAAACGCAGGGTGGCGCTCACGCTGTCGGCGGGCGGCAAGTCGGCGCGCACCTGGGTCACAAACGCCGACAGGCTTTCCACCTCGCCCATGATGGTCCGGATGGCGGCGATATTGTGCACGCCGCCATCCAGCAGGAAGCCGCCGGGAAAGCTATTGTCGCGGCGCCAGGCGGTCTGGTAGTATTTGTCTTGGGTGCTGATGTTGAGGTAGGCGTTCCAGAAGAACTGCACCGGCCGGCCGAGCTCTCCCTCGCGCACGCTCTTTCCCGCCAGGCGGAAGGCCTCCTCGTAGCGGAAGTTTTCGGCCACCATCCACACCTTTTCGGAGGCGCGCGTCAACTCGGCCGCGGTCGCCAGCAGGCCCTGGCCGGTGGCTACGTCCGGCGCCACTGGCTTCTCGCTGATCACATGTTTCCCGGCCCGCAGCGCCGCCTCCACCACCGCCGGCTGCACCGCGATCGGCAGGACGATATCCACCGCGTCCACGTCGGTGCGTGCCAGCACTGCTCCCAGGTCGTCATACGCCGCCACCGCCTCAGGCAGCGTCTTCGCCAGCGCCGCCGCATTGGCCAGGCTGTGGCTGTAGATCGCGACCACTTCAAACTGCTCTGCCAGCCCCTTCAGGGCGCGCAGGTGTTGTTCGCGAGCAAAAATGCCGCTGCCGAGCAGCGCGAGACGGATGGGAGCCATATGTTTAGTGGACCTTTCAGTCAATTCCTGCCGGGCGCTGGTCAGGCCGGCGGCCTCGCGGCCACATAGACCACCGGATCCGCCACGCCCGCCTCGGCAAAGCCCTTCAGCCGCAGCAGGCAGGCGTCGCACTGGCCGCAGGCCGTGCCTTCCGGCGTCGGATCGTAACAGGTGATCGTCAGCCCATAATCCACGCCCAGCGCCAGCCCGCGCTGGATGATCTGCGCCTTGGTCAGTTGGATCAGAGGTGTGTGGATCGTCAGCCGCTGCTGGCCCTCCACCCCGGCCCGGGTGGCCAGGTTGGCCATGCGCTCGTAAGCGGCGATGTATTCCGGGCGGCAGTCGGGATAGCCGCTGTAGTCCAGCGCGTTGACGCCCATGAAAATGTCGCCGGCGCCCAGCACCTCGGCCCAGGCCAGCGCAAACGACAGGAAGATGGTGTTGCGCGCAGGCACATAGGTGACCGGGATGCCCTGGCCCATCGCCTCAATGGCGCGGCCCTTGGGCACTGCCAGATCGCTGGTCAGCGCCGAGCCGCCGATCATGCGCAGATCGAAATCGACGATGATGTGCTCGGCCACGCCCGCCCGCGCCGCCACCCGGCGCGCCCCCTCAATTTCCACCAAGTGCCGCTGCCCATAGCGGAAGGTGATGGCATACGGGTGATAGCCCTCTTGCTGCGCGACGGCCAGCGCCGTGGTGGAATCCAGGCCGCCGCTGAGCAGCACCACTGCCTTTGGGTTGGTGTTTTCCATGGGCGGCCGGCTATTCGTTCATCACCGGTTCGGCTTCCTGGTCCTCATCATCCGTATGCCAGATTTTGGAGGCGCGGTCGATGAACAGGACGCCGTCGAGGTGGTCGATCTCGTGTTGGAAGATGCGCGCCAGCCAATCGCGCGCCTTGATCTTGATCGGTTTGCCCTTGCGGTTGAGGGCCTTGACCGTGATGGCCTCGTGGCGCATGACGTTGCCGGCGTAGCCGGGCAGCGACAGGCAGCCCTCGGCTCCGTCCACCATCTCCTCCGAGCGCGCGACGATCTCGGGATTGACGATCACATACAGCTTCTTTTCGGGCTCGAAGTCTTCCGGGGCGCCCTCGGGCGCCTCGCCATATTCAATTACGGCGATGCGTGGGCCGACGGCCACCTGCGGCGCCGCCAGGCCCACGCCCGGCGCCTCGCGCATGGTGTCGATCATGTCGTCAATCAGTTGCTGCGTGGCCGCCGTGTTCGGGTTCTCCACCGCGCGCGCCTTGCGCCGCAGCACCGGATTGTTGGGGCCAATAATTGGGCGGATGGTCATAAGTCTGAAAACCTTCGTCAACGGATGAAACGGATGTAACGAATAGAAAGGACAAGATGAAAACAAGAGTCAATGCAACCAGGCAGTCAGGTTGAAATCGCAACCGGCGACCACATCAAGATATGGCCGAAATGGCGCTGTCCGTCTGCGCTAGCGAACGCCCGGCCGGCGGTCACCGAGCGGGAATTCCGTTCGCTTGCCTTCAGTCACATTGTCTTTCCAATTTTATCATTCGTTTCATCCGTTCCATCCGTTGACGAGTCTTTCTCATTGTTTCCCGCCCTTGCCGCCCGCGGCGCGCTTGGCGGTCTCAGCCTGCACTTCTTTTTCCACCTGCTGGTAGGCCAGCAGCCAATCGGCCATATCGGCGCGCTTGGTGGTTTCTTCGGCGGCGGCTTTCTTGGCTTTCTGCATTTCCTGCCGGCGGTAGATGTCGTTCTGCACTCCCACCGGATCAAACACGCCTTCGAAACGGAACTCAGTGCCGGCCACGGTGGCCACCACCGTGCCGAAGTTGAGCAGGATGCCCAGCAGGCCGGGGCGCTCGTATTTCAGGCTGAGCACATTCGCCAGCGGCGCCGACTTGCGCGTCTCGGCGCCCAGCGGCTTCTTATTCACGTCGAAGATCTGGTCGGTGGTAACCATGTAGATGTCGTTCTTCCAGTCCACATACTCATACAGCCACCAGCCGGCCAGCGGGATGAAAGTTGCCAGCACCAGCAGCAGCACGGCCGAGAGCGGCACGCTGGGCGGCAAGAAGCCGGCCACGTAAACCGCCAGGCCCGTCACCACCAGCAGCATCCCCAGCGTCGGTTTCCACACGTCGCTGAGAAGCATGTACCAATGCTTGCGATAGATGACGCTGTCGCCCTCTTCAAAGCGTAGCCGAAAGGTGAAGAATGTGGCGATCTGTTCGCCCAGGCTGGGCCCTTTGGGCGTGGGCTTGGGCGCCGGCGGCCGCGGGCGCGCGGGCGGGGTGTGCGTGCCGCGCTCCAGGTGCTCGCGCAGCACCTTGCGCATCCCTTCCACCTGGTTCTCGCGCTCGTGCGACTTGGTGCGATACCAGTATTCTTCTACCGCCGCTGCCAGCACCAGCGGGTTTTCCACCGATTTCAGGATGATCGGTCCGGAGAAGGTGCGCACCACCACGTCGCCCATGTGCACCGCGCGCTGAGTGGAGTCCGCCGTCTGCACATTCACCGACATGACCGAGGCCAGCGGCGCTTCCACCCGGCTGTCGTAAATGCCGACGATTTTCTCCAGGTCCACCAGGCGCTGGTTGGTGATGATGTAATAATCATTGCCCCAGTCGACGTAGTTCCACAGCAGCCAGCCGGCCACCGGCAGCTCCAGCGCCGCGCCGATGTAGGCGATCCACAGCGTGTCGCGGATGACGGCCAGCCAGATGGCGGCCACCGCAATCAGCCCGCCGGCCAGGATAGGCCAGAACAGCGACTGGTATAGCAGCAGCCGGTGCTTGCGCGCGATCAGGTAGACCACCTCGTTTGGCTGTAGCCAGGAGAACTTGACGTGCCGGTAGAGCTCGCGGCTGGCGGTGGATATCAGCAGGTTGGGTCGGATTTGGGGGAATTTGCGCAGCAGCCGGTCGAAGCCATCTTTGCTCAGCTTGAGCAGCTCCGCCTCGCTGGCGGTTTCCACCGTAGCCGAACGGCGCCGGCCGTAGAGCAGGGCCGTTTCGCCAAAGAAGTCGCCGGGGCCAAGGGTGGACACAACCTGCGCCGCGCGGCGCGTGCCCTGGCGCAGCACCTTCACCGTGCCTTTGTTGATAATGTAGAAGCTGTCGCCGCTGTCCTTCTCGTGAAAGACAGCCTGGCCCGCCGGGCGGCGCTCGACCTCCAGCTCGCGAGCCACCTCGAGAATCTGCTCGTCGGTAAGGCCCTTAAAGATGTAGATGGGTTTGAGCCGCCCGAGAAAGGCTTCGGGGTCTTCCATGGCCTAAGTCTAGCACAACTCGATTCGAAGGCGCTCGTCTGCTTGGAAAGCCGTCCGAAACATGACACCCCCCGGATTTAATAATCGGGGTGTTATGTTTTCTAAGCCTGGAAGCCTGGACTAGCCAAAACGAAGACCTCCGGCTAAAGTTTTGTT
>JAYTFQ010000536.1:0-5325 GCA_043734225.1 Anaerolineales bacterium
GCTGGCGGCGAACTCGGCCACCGCGCGCGAGAAGGGCGTGTAGACGGTGGGCCGGCAATAGTCGAACTCGTCCAGCAGGCCGAAGTCGTCCGCATCGGGCTGGAAGGTGTCTGGCGTGAGCACATGGCTGGCGGCGGTCACCACCAACTGCTTGTGCGAGCTGAGCACGTCGAAGTGGTGCACCCCGTTGCCAAAGCGGTCCACGTAGTGCTTCACTTCCTCGCGCGGCTGGGGGGTAATGGCGAAGGACAGGCAGCGCTGGCCGCCCGTATCCAGCGGCCGCAGCCGCATCTCGGAATAGGCTTCGCTGATGAGCTGGTCGTAGCTGAAGATGTTGATGTGCTCGATTTGAAGTCGCATGGTTGTATTGAGCGCTTAAGGCAGCATCCAGAACGCCTGATGTTGTAAGTTTCGGCCGCTCGCCCTCACCCCGGCCCTCCCCCGCTGGGGGAGGGAGAAGTTCAACTGCTTTTCTTCATACTTCATACTTCATCCTTCATCCTTCATCCTTGCTGCTGTTGCTGCATCTGCTGCTGCTTGGGCCGCTCATCGGCCAGGATGACGCGCGTGTTGAAGTAGGTGCGGGCCACGTCGGCGCTGGAGCCATTCAGGCGCGCCAGGAGCTGGTTGAGGTAGGCGTCCATGCGCTCGCCCAGCACATCGTTGATGTCGAGGTATTCCAGGTCGGCGCTGAGGCGGCCCAGGCTGCGCTGGGGGTGGTCGGGCCGCGACTGCTCGGAGACCAGCCCCGGGCCGGCGTCGCCCAGCCGGCCGACGGATTGCAGGCAGGCATTGACGCAGAACAGCACCGCCCGCGGAAAGGCGCGGCTGAGCAAGAGATACTCCACCACCCGGTTGGTCTCCAGGCTCAGGCCGGGGGCGCGCCGGAAGGGCTCGAAGGCGCTGCACGAGCGCAGCAGGGCAATCAACTGCAGGGCGGTCTCGGCCGAGCCATCCGGCAGGCGGCTGACGTCCAGGTACTTGGCCTCCAGCAGGCGCACGGTCTTATCGGCCCGCTCCAGGTGGGTGCCCAGCCGGATGAACTCGAACGGCTCATCGTGGGTCATGGTGGCCTGAGCCACGCCCTGGAAGGCCTGCGAGCCGTCGCGCACCTCGCGGAAAAATTCGTGCGGGCTGCGGATCACCTGGGCCCGGTCCACCTCGCGCACCAGAAAATACAGCCGGTTAATGTGCTCCCACATTTCGCTGCTGATCCTTTCTCGGACGCTGCGGGCGTTCTCGCGGGCGTGGGTGATGCAGGCGGTGACGGCGTTGGGGTTGAGCGGGTGCCACAGCAGGAACTCGATCACCGCCTGGGCGCTGGCCTGACCATAAATTTCCTGAAACAGGGCCGCGTCGCCGTTCATGGTCACAATGGACTCCCAGCCGGCGGTGGCGTCCAGCGCGGTCGTGTCCAGCAGGGCGTTGAAGTTCACCGCCAGCAGGCGCGTGACATCTTCGGCGCGCTCGATATAGCGCGCCATCCAGTTGAGTGATTCCGCCACACGCGCCAGCATGGATTATTCCCGTTTCTGCGTAGGGGCGTTCAGGCAGCGGCGTTCAGTTGAACGGCGCTACTCCCTCAGCACCCAGGTGTCTTTGCTGCCGCCGCCCTGCGAGGAGTTGACCACCAGGCTGCCGCGCCGCAGCGCCACGCGCGTCAGCCCGCCGGGCACCACGGTCACCTTGTCGCCCAGCAAGATGTAGGGCCGCAGGTCGATGTGGCAGCCTTCCAGGCAATCGTCCAGCACGGTGGGATGGCGGCTGAGCGCCAGAGTGGGCTGGGCGATGTAGTTGCGCGGGTTGGCGGCCACGCGCGCGCCAAACTCCTCGCGCTGGGCGGCGGTGCTCTCCGGCCCGATGAGCATGCCATAGCCGCCGCTCTCGTTGACGGCCTTCACCACCAGCTTGTCCAGGTTGGCCAGGATGTGGTCGCGCTCATTCTCGCGCAGGCCCAGATAGGTGGGCACGTTGTGCAGCAGCGGCTCCTCGGACAGGTAGAAGCGGATCATCTCCGGCACGAAGCTGTAGATGGCCTTGTCGTCGGCCACGCCGGTGCCGATGGCGTTGGCCAGCACCACGTTGCCGGCGCGGTAGGCGTTCATCAGGCCGGGCACGCCCAGCAGGCTGTCCTTGCGGAAGGTCAGCGGGTCCATAAACTCGTCGTCCAGCCGGCGGTAGATCACGTCCACCAGTTGCAGGCCGCGGGTGGTGCGCATGTAGATCTGGTTGTGGTGGGCCACCAGATCGCGGCCCTCCACGATCTCGATGCCCATCTGGCGCGCCAGGAAGGTGTGCTCGAAATAGGCCGAGTTGTGCAGGCCGGGGGTGAGCAGCACCACGGTGGCATCCGTATAGCCCTGCGGCGCCACCGCCTTGAGCATGTTCAGCAGCTCCTGCGGGTAGTACTCCACCGGCCGCACGCCATAGCGGGCGAACAGCTCGCCGAACGAGCGCTTCATCACCGTCCGGTTTTCCAGCATATAGCTGACGCCGGACGGCGAGCGCAGGTTGTCTTCCAGCACGTAGAATTCGCCGTCGGCGCCGCGCACCAGGTCGGTGCCCACGATGTGGGTGTAGATGTCCTTGGGCACGTCCACGCCGATCATGTCGCGGCAGAAATGGCTGGCGCTGAACACGAGATCGGCCGGCACGATCTTCTCGCGCAGGATGCGCTGGTCGTGATAGATGTCGCGCAGAAACTGGTTGAGCGCCGTCACGCGCTGGGTCAGTCCGCGCTCCAGCATGGCCCATTCGGCGGCCGGGATGATGCGCGGGATCAGATCGAAGGGGAAGATGCGCTCCACGCCCTGATCTTCACCGTAGACGGTGAAGGTGATGCCCTGATTGAGGAAGGTGGTGTCGGCCAGCCGGCGGCGCTCGGCGAAGTCGGCCGGGGAGAGCGTCTGCAGATAGTCGTGCAGCACGCGGTAATGCGGGCGAATTTCGTCCGGCGAGGCGAACATCTCGTCGTAGAAATCGCCCAGGGGATAGGTTTTGTCCAGGATGCTGGCGCCGGTGTTGGGCACGGCTAGAGTTTAGCCGAAAAAACGCGCACCGCAATGGTAGGGCCCGCCGAAAAAGGCGCGCATTCCTTGTAAGAATTCCCCGACAGCGCATCTGGCGCTGGCCTGATAGGCGCGGGCGCGGTAGTAGTTTATTCTTTCGCTCATAACCGCCTGTGAGGCACAGGTGTCGCTAGTCAAGCGTCCGATCAGCGTGTGAGCGTATTGCGCCGGGTCCCACAGTGACCTCCTGGCCGTCGCTCAAAAAAGCTGTGGCACTTAAGGGCTGCGCATCGCCGATAGGGCGGTTTTGATTTAACGCCCGCCGGCAAAGGGCCTGCACCGCTGAGTGCGCGGAGTGCGCGGGGAGGGATGAAGGGGGGACAGGACCGGCCCCCCCGCTCCAAATCTCCACCAACGCCTCGTTCCTACTCCGCGTTCTCCGCGAGCTCCGCGGTGCAAATTCCCCCCTGGTGCAAATTCCCCGCCTGTCGTATCACGACCTCGCCGCGCTGAGTCATCAGCCTAGCCCCCCGCGATCTTCACCTTATAGCCCAGCTTTACCAGCACCTCGGCGATCTTCTCGCGCTCCTGCCCCTGAAGCTCAATCACGCCGTTTTTCACGGTGCCGCCCATGCCGAGCGCGTGCTTTAAGGTCTTCGCCAGCGCGGACAGTTCCGCCTCGGGCAGGGACAGGCCGCGCAGCACGGTGACGCCTTTGCCGGCCCGGCCCTTGCTGTCGCGGTGCAGGGCCACCACGGGCTGCCCGCGCGGGGGCGGGGCTGGCGGCGCCTTGGGGGCCGGCGGCGGCGCTTTGCGCAGATCGCCGCCCTCGGATGACCAGACTTTGCACGCGGGCGTTATGGGCATAGCGGCTGCGAATGAACGGTGAGGGGTAGCGGCGCTAGCGCCCGGCGGCGGCCTCGCCACGCAGGGTCATGCAGGTGCTGCTGGCGCGGGCCACCAGCCGCTCCTGGTCGTCCAGCACGTCGCACTCCACCAGGCTGATGGTGTGGCCCGGCCGCACCACGCGCGCCAGCGCGCGCAGGCGGCCGTTCCAGATGGGCCGCAGGAAATTAATCTTCAGCTCCAGGGTGGTGAAGGTTTCGCCCTCTTGCAGCAGCGAGGCCTGCGCCATGCCCATGGCGGCGTCGGCGATATCGCACAGGATGCCGCCGTGCAGCGTGCCCATCGGGTTGGCGTGCTGCGGGCCGGCCTCTAGCTCCACCCGCGCCTGGCCGGCCTCGGCCTGCACCAACTGGAAGCCGACCAACTGCGCCACTGGAACAGTGATTTCGCCGCGCACGACGGCCTGGGAAATGTCACGCATGGAGGACATAGCGAGAGCTTCCGATCGGAATAATCCAGCACCCGGCACGCCGCCCGGTCGGGCGGCGGATCGTAAAGCGCGCGTGTGAACCCGGCCAGGGGTGGCCGGCGCCTCACGCGCGCCGTGTTAAGTGCGCGCGCGCTTCAGCGCTGGCCGTAGACGTCCAGCTCCACCTTGCTGGCGTCGGTGGGGCTGATTTTCACCGGCACCACGGTGCCCGGCTGAAACTGCGGGATGTTGATCAGCGGCACGACCACGTTCACCTGGGCCACGTAGGGCATGCCGCCCGGCGGGCGCACCTCCAGCTGCATGCCCACCTGCGGGTTTTCGTTGATGAACGTGCCGGTCTGCCACACCTGGCGGATGGTGGCCTGGGCCGGGATGCCGTTCTGCAAAATGTTGTTGTTGGGGCCCATGCGCTTCATGATCCACCAGATGAGCAGGCCGGTGCCGGCAATGGTGACCAGGGTGAACACGCACGAGGCGGCAATGATGACGAGCGTTAACACCATTGAGCCGCCGAAAATCAAATTGGTGGGGTCCATAACAATCTCTCCTTGAGCGCCAGATTGAGCTGAGCGAAATTATAGGCGCAATCGGCGCGCGCGGCCAATGGCGCGGGCGGCGGGCCGCTTCTTATGATACGCTTAAGCCATGCTCCGCATCACGCCCAGCCTGGCGCTGAACGAGGCCGAAGTGCAGTTGGAGTTCGTGCGCGCCTCCGGCCCCGGCGGCCAGAACGTCAACAAGGTGGCCACGGCCGTGCAACTGCGCTTCGACGCCGCCCACTCGCCCTCGCTGCCGGAGGACGTGCGCGCCCGCCTGCTGCGCCTGTCGGGCCTGCAAATCACCGCCGCCGGGGTGCTGGTCATCGACGCCCGCCGCTACCGCACCCAGGCCCGCAACCGCGAGGACGCCCTGGAGCGACTGGTGGCCGTCCTGCGCCGGGCGGCCGTGCCCCCCACCCCGCGCACAGCCACCCGTGTGCCG
>JAYTFQ010000537.1:0-6047 GCA_043734225.1 Anaerolineales bacterium
GCCGCGAGCTGCCACCATTGGAGACGATCGGGCGCCGCGCTGGCAGCGACAGGCAGCGCGGGAGCCGCTGGCAGCGGCGCAGTCGGCACAGGCTGGCCAAGCGGCGCCGGCTCAGCCAGGCCCGCGGCACCATGCGCCGCAACTGTTGCCGCCGCGGAAATGGGCGCGATGGCGGCAACTGAAGGCGTGATCGCGTCGGGCGCGGCCGGCGCGGATGAAATGGGCGCCAGCGGGCGCGCGTCAGCGCTGGAGGCTTGGCCAGGAGAGCCGGCCGGCGCCAGCGCACGCTGCAGATCGGCCACCATCTCGCCCACAGTGCCATAGCGACTGGCGCGATCTTTCGCCAGCGCTTTATGCAAAACAGCCTCCACCGCGGCGGGTACAGCGGGGTTCAGGCTGCGCGGCGCGGGCAGCGGCGTGAAAATATGATCGTGGATGACGGCGTAGGGCGTGTCGGCGCTAAATGGCACGCGCCCAACCACCAACTCGTAGAGCACCACGCCAAACGAATAAATGTCAGTCCCGACATCCAGGGCCTTGTCGCCGCGCGCCTGCTCCGGGCTCATGTAGCTGGGTGTGCCCAGCAGTGCATCGGCCGAGAGCGTGCTTTCCCCAGCCTGGGCCATGCGGGCCAGCCCAAAATCGGTCAGATAGATGGCGCCGTCAGCCGACAGCATGATGTTGCTCGGTTTAATGTCGCGGTGCAGCACACCCTGCCCGTGAGCAAACGCCAGGGCAGAACCGACCGCATCCACGCAACGCCAGACTTCAGCGGCGCTAAGAGCTCCGCGCGCCAGGCGCGCCTTGAGCGTCTCGCCTGGAATGAATTTCATCACCAGGTACGGCGCGCCGGCGTGCTCGGCGAAGTCATACACCGGCACGATGTGCGAGTGTTCCAGGCGCGCCACCACGCGCGCCTCGCGCTGGAAACGGGCCAGGAAGTTGGCATCAGCCGAAAAAGCGGGGTGGAGCACCTTGATCGCCACGTAGCGATCGAGAGCGGCATGATAGGCGCGGAAGACGGTGGCCATGCCGCCCTGCCCCAACTGCTCGACGATCCGGTAGGGACCGACCGTCTCACCGACTGAGAGAGACATGGCGGTCAGGGACCAAAATATACGCGGAAAGCGACCTTGCCCAGGCAAATCTCGTCGCCGTCTTCCAGCGCGACTGGAATTTCCGAATATAGGCCGGCGCCGTTGACCCGGCTGCCATTAGAGCTTTTCAAGTCGGTGTAGTACACGCGACCGTTGTCGAAATGCAGCTTGCCATGCCGGCGGGAGACACCCAACTCCATGCCCTGCCAATCGGCCAGGTCCACATCCGGCCGGTAGGGTCGGGTGGGCTCGGAGCGTCCCATTTGATACTCCGCCTTGCCGTTGAGCTTGAACATCTGCCCGCCGGGCATCATCAACATGATGGTCACGCCGGGCGCGTCTTTCAGCGGCGCGGCCTCCAACTCAGTGGTGATTGGCAGGACCTGGGTCCCCTCGGCCAGGCGCAGCGGCGCGGTCGGCGGGCGCGGCGGGGCCGCGGCTTTGAGAAATGCAGCTACCAGCCCCGCCACGTCCGGGAAACGCTGCTGCGTGTCCTTGGACAGGGCGCGCAGGATCACATCTTCCACCCCTTGGCTTAGCTTGGGGTTAATGGCGCTGGGCTGCGGCGGCAGGCTGAGTAAGTGCTGGTGGATGACGCTGCGCGGATCGTCAGAGCGGAAGGGCAGCACGCCGGTGAGCGCCTCGAACATCACCACGCCCAGCGCATACTGATCAGAGCGGCCATCCAGCTCGGGGGCGTCGCGCGCCTGCTCCGGACTGACATAATCAGGCGAGGCATAGCGCAGATCGACAGTGGCCAGACGCGCGACGCCAAAGTCGCTGAGATACACATTGCCGTCCAGGCCAAGCAAGATGTTGGCCGGCTTGAGGTCGCAGTGCACCACGCCGCGATCATGGGCATGCTGCAAGCCGGCGCCCACGCCACCCAGCATCCGCCCGCACTCGTCCAGCGCCAGCGGCCCGCGTTTCAGCCGCTCGCGCAGGGTTTCGCCGTCGACGAACTTCATGACTACGCACAACTGGCCATCGATCTCCAAAAAGTCATGCACCGGGACGATGTTGGGATGGTCCAGCCGGGCCACCTGGCGCGCCTGGTGCTGATAGCGGAGGCGCAGCGACGGGTCGTCATTTGGCGCTGCCTTGAGGATTTTGAGGGTGACGTGCCGGTCAAGCGCCGGGTGATAGGCCTTGTAAGCCGTGGCAATGCTGCCCTCGCCGAGCATGCCGACGATGCGATACGCGCCAACCGTTGCGCCTTCCAACAAGACCATGCCTGCGCTCCCTAGCTCGAGCAGCGAAGTGGGCTAATATCCTACTCGAAAACGGCCGGTTCGAAAAATGCGGTCGCGGGCTGGCTTAAGACGAGGCGGGGCTAGGTTGGCGGCGCACTGAGCGCGCGCCCCCAACCCAGCCCCGCCCACACTGCCGAACACTGATTATTTGTCTTGCAGGGCTGCCACGCCGGGCAAGACTTTGCCTTCCAGCATCTCGAGGCTGGCGCCGCCGCCGGTGGAAATATGGCTCATCTTGCCAGCCAATCCGGCCTGTTCAACGGCCGAGACGGATTCGCCACCGCCGATGATGCTGGTGGCGCCACAATCCGCCACCAGGCGCGCCACCGCGTTGGTGCCCTGAGCAAACGCGGGGACCTCGAAGACGCCCATTGGGCCGTTCCACACCACCAGGGCCGAGCCTTGCAGGGCCGCCCCAAAGGCCTCCACCGTGCGCGGGCCAATGTCCAGGATGCGCCAGCCGGCAGGCACACCTTCGGCCGCCGGCACGGTGCGCACCTGCGCGCCGGCATCGAACTTGTCACCTAGGACGAGATCCACCGGCAACACAAGTTTGCCGCCAGCCTTGGCCAGCAAGGCGCGGGCCGTGTCCAGGCTGGCATCTTCCACCAGCGAGTCGCCCACTGCCACACCCTGAGCTTTGAGGAAGGTGTTGGCCATCGCCCCGCCGATGAGCACGCGGTCAGCCTTGGTGAGCAGGTTCTCGATCACGCCGATCTTGTCGGAAATCTTGGCCCCGCCCAGGATTGCGATGTAGGGATGCTTCGGGTTTTCGATGGCCTGGCCGAGGTATTCAATTTCCTTTTCCATCAAGAAGCCCGCCACCGCCGGCAGCAGGTGTGCCACGCCTTCGGTGGAGGCGTGCGCGCGGTGTGCCGAGCCAAAGGCATCATTGACGTATAGATCGGCCAGCACCGAGAGCTTGTGAGCGAAACTCGGGTCATTCTTCTCCTCTTCCGGATGAAACCGAACGTTCTCCAGAAGAATCACGTCGCCCGGCCGCATCTCGGCCGCGGCGCCCTCGGCCACCGGTCCGACGCAGTCGCCCACCAGCGGCACCGGCTTGCCCAGCAGCTCGCTCAGGCGCTGCGCTGCGGGCAGGAGCGAGAACTTGGGGTCCGGACCCCCCTTCGGCCGGCCCAGATGTGAGCACAGTATCACCTCGCCGCCGCGCTCAACCAGATATTGGATGGTGGGCAAGGCCGCCCGAATGCGCGTGTCGTCGGCCACAGTCCCGTCCTTAAGCGGCACGTTGAAATCCACCCGCACCAGCAGCCGCTTGTGACGCGGATCAATATCGCGAATTGTCTTTTTGTTCATCCCGCCCCACTCTACAGCTTCTTAGCAATCATATCGGCCAGGTCGGCCACGCGGCAGGCATAGCCCCACTCATTGTCGTACCAGGCCACCACCTTGACCATGTTGCCCAGCACCAGGGTATCCACAGCGCTGAAGATGGAGGAATACGCGTTGCCCTTCAAGTCGCTGGACACCAGCGGCTCATCGGTGATTTGCAGCACGTCTTTCATCGGGCCATTGGCAGCCGCGACCATGGCCGCAGTGATTTCTTCCTTGGTGGCTTCCTTTTCCAGGATGGCGGTGAAGTCGATCACAGACACCGTCGGGGTCGGCACGCGGAAGGCCATGCCGCCGAAGCGTCCCTTCAATTCGGGGATCACCAGACCAACAGCGCGGGCGGCGCCTGTCTCGGAGGGCACAATGTTTTCGGCGGCGGCGCGGGCATCGCGTGGATCCTTGGCGCCCACATCCTGCAACTTCTGCGAGTTGGTGTAGGAGTGGACCGTGGTGAGCAGGCCCTTCTGGATGCCGAAAGAGTCGTTGAGAACCTTGGCCACCGGCGCCAGGCCATTGGTGGTGCAGGAGGCGTTGGAGATAACACTGTGCTGGCTGGAGTCATACTTGTCGTCATTCACGCCCAGCACAATGGTGATGTCTTCGTTCTTGGCCGGGGCCGAGATGATGACCTTCTTGGCGCCGCCGGAGGTGATGTGCACGCGCGCCTTGTTGGCGTCGGTGAAAAAGCCAGTGGACTCAATCACGATGTCCACGCCCATGGCGCCCCATTTGATGGCAGCCGGGTCCTTTTCGGCCGAGACCGTGATGGTCTTGCCGTCCACCACCAGATGGCCATCCTTCACCTCGACGGTGCCGGGGTACTTGCCATAGGTCGAGTCGCGCTTGAAGAGCTGCGCGTTGGTCTCGGCCGGGAACAGGTCGTTCACCGCCACGACTTCGAGCGTGTCCGGGTGCCGCGCGTTGATGGTGCGTAGCACCAGCCGGCCGATGCGCCCGAAGCCATTGATACCAATCTTGGTTGTCATTGCCACGTCTCCTTGGTTGCGATTAGGGTCTCAGGCGGCACTCGGTCGCCCTCAGCCTGGTTGAGTAAACTGATCAGCGCCGTCGACAGCTTGGCGGCATCATGCCGCCAGGGGCGCTCCGCGTCGGCCACATCCACCGCCAGCAGCCGGTGCTGCCCGTTTAAGGCCGGCGCATTGGTCACCCAGTCCAGTCCAGGCAGCAACTCGCCCATCTGGCGCGAGTTGGCCAGGATGGTGGGGAACAGCCCCGGGCGTGTGTGGCGCTCAATGGCTAGTACGTGGTCGCGCACGCTGTACCCGTCCGTTTCGCCCGGTTGGGTGGCCGTGTTGCACACGTACACCTTTTCGGCCCGGCTGGAGGCAATGGCGGCGGTCAGGTCGCGCACCAGCAGGTTGGGCAGCAGGCTGGTAAACAAGCTGCCAGGTCCCAGAACAATCAGATCCGCTTCCAGAATCGCGCGAATGGCGCCGGGAAACGCGGGGGCATCATCCGGTTGGAGGTAGACGCGCTGGATCGCGCCCTCGCGCTGGGTAATCTGCGATTCGCCTTCCACCCGGCTGGGCTGTTGGCCCGCGGCGCCCAACTCCCCCACCAGGGTCACGTCCTGCAGCGTGGAGGGCAGCACTTGCCCGCGGATGGATAGGACCCGGCTCGACTCCAGGAGCGCGGTCTCGAAACTGCCCGTCACCTCCGACATGGCCGTGATGAACAGGTTGCCGAAGGAGTGGCCGCCAAACTCCGGCCCGGCCCCAAAGCGATACTGGAACAACTGGGTCGTCAGGGCCTCGTCGTCGGCCAGGGCCGCGATGCAGTTGCGAAAATCCCCTGGCGGAAGCACCCCCAGCGAGCGCCGCAGCCGGCCGGAGGAACCCCCGTCATCGGCCACGGTCACCACAGCGGTCAGGTTGTAGGTGTAGGCCTTGAGGCCGCGCAGCAGGGTGGAAAGCCCCGTGCCACCGCCAATCGCCACGATCCTCGGACCGCGCCCGCGGCGGCGATGCTCCGTCAAAGCCACGGCCACATCCTGGCCGGGGCGCAGGAAGGGCGCCAACAGCGTGCGTTGGATCTGCGCCAGGGCCCAGCCCATCAAGCCTAATCCAACCGCACCCATCAGGGCACCGCGCACCAGACGGGGCACAAACTGCAACGTCAGCAGGCTGAGGGCGGCCGGCACCTCTACAGTCCGGTAGAGCTCCAGCAGCACATAGCCGATGCCCAAACCCAAAAACGTCGCGCCGGCCAGCAGCAGCAACAGCCAGCGCTTGACGCCAATGCCAGGCACCAGCCAACGCAGCCGCGCCTGGAGCGAGCGCAATCTACCCGGTTGTTCCGTCATCCCCGATTTCGACAAATC
>JAYTFQ010000538.1:0-2605 GCA_043734225.1 Anaerolineales bacterium
ATTCGCACGCAGCCTCCCTATTTGGGCCGGATTCTTGCTACCGAAGTGGGGCGTCTGCCCTGGCATTTTCGGCGAAATATGGTTCTTGCAGTAGAGTCAAGGATGTTTTGGCCGAATTGGATGCCGTGGTCGGACCCCTCTACGGTGGTCTGACCACGGCATCCAATTCGGCCGGTGTTTGGGGCGCATATCACTTCAGTGCAAGGCCCTCGTCTATCCCTGGCCCGCAACATTATGTCCGTACACTTCATTGGGCCCCCCGTGCCACTTCTCGCGAAGCGGCCATTTTTGCCGTTAAAACCACTCGCGGAGCGGCCATGCCCGAAGGGTATGCCACTTCTAATCAGGTACCCTGCCCAGGACTGTAGCAGAGACGGCCACGAAGCGACCCAGCCGGCTGCAATTCGTCACCAAGGCAAAACAACACCCTCCACGCGGCGCGCATTTGCCCCGGCGCCCCCCAGGTGCTATTATTCCCCATCAATCTTCCCCTCTCGGAGTGACGTCCTATGTTTGCCTCAATTCAGCGCGGGTTTGGGTTTCTCGGCCAGGCCATCGATCTGGCCCGCAAGGACTCGGATCTGCTCAAGCCGTCTTTGTACAGCCTGCTGGTCAGCGCCGTGGTGGCGATTATCGGCGCGGTGCCGCTGATCGCGGTGGCGCTGCTGGCCGGCGACACGCAGCCGGGCAAGATCAGCCTGTATGTGCTGGGCGCGCTGCTGATCTTCGCGCAGTACGCCGTGGCCTATGTCTTCTCGGGCATGACCGCCTATCTGGTCTATGAATACCTGACCGAAGGCGATGGCCGCATGGACAAGGCCTGGGGCATCGTGCGCCGCGACGGGTTGGACCTGTTGGCGCTGGCGGCGGCTTCCACGGCAGTGAAGCTGCTGGAGAACGCCCTGCGCGGCAACGGCCGCAACCGGAACATCGGCGGCGGTATCGCGGCCAGCATCATTAATAGCGTGTGGACCACCGCCACATTCTTCATCTTGCCAGCCATGGTCATCGAGGACCTGAGCCTGCCGCAGGCGCTCAAGCGCGCCACCTTCCTGGTCAAGAACAACTTCATGCTGGTGGTCGTCACCGAAGTGGGCGTGGGCACGGTGGTGGGGCTGGTGGGCTTCCTGCTGGGGCTGGTGGCCGTGGTGCTGGGCGTGGCGGTCTTCCTGGCGCTGTCGCAGATTGGCAGCGGGCTGGCCACGCTGGCCATCGCCATCGGGGCCGCGGTGCTGGTGGCCGGCATCCCGCTGGCGCTGATCACCGCCTTTACCACGTACGTCACGACGGCGTATCACACCTGCCTGTTCCTGTGGGCGCGCGAGGCGGAGAAGGCCGTCAGCCAGGGGCAGACGGCGCAGATGGCGCGGGTGCCCGCGCCGCTGGCGGCAGTGTTGGCGCATTAGTGGTTGCTTCTGGAAAGCGGGTTTGAGCGATGCGACAAGAGTTAATTAGCTGGGACGATGTGGATCACCTGATCGACGCGCTGCTGCCGCAGTTCACCGGCGCGTTCGATGCCATTCTGCTCATCACGCGCGGCGGCATCGTGCCGGGCGGCATCATCAGCGAGGCCCTGGATATCAAAGTGGTGCTGACAGCGGCGGTGGATTTTCCGGCCGCCACAATGCAGACCAAGCTCATGGCCTGGCCGGATTTCTTGCAGTTCCCCGACGAGTCGCTGCTGGCCGGCAAGCGCATCCTGGTGGTGGATGATGTATGGGGCAGCGGCCGCACCATCACCGCCGTCAAGAGCCGGGTGGAATCCGCCGGCGGGTTTCCGGAGCTGTGCGTGCTGCACTACAACCCCACCCGCACCCTTTTCACCAAGGCCTGGCCCATCTATTACGCCGCCATCACCGACGCGCGCATCGTCTATCCCTGGGAGATCGATCGCGGCGGCGGCGTGGAAGGCGTAATGGCAGCCCCGCCGCCCGACACCAATTAGGTTGTTGCCCCAAAATAAAACGCGGGGAAGCGCATGGCGCTTCCCCGCGTTTTATTTTGGGGATTACTTCAGGCCAGCGGCGAAGTCGCCCTTGCCGACCACCGCCGAGACCAGCGCGTGCTGCACCACGATGGCCGGCACCACCAACAGCAGCGTGGCTTGCGCCACCAGGGCCGGCTTCTGCGTGCTGCCGTTATAGCCGGGCACCTGTCCGACGGCAATCCAGGAGAAGCCCTGGGTGGTGGGATAAGGGATGAAGCTTTGGCCGGCCAGGGCCGGGTAGGTTTTCAGCGCCAACGCCAGCGCGTCGGCCTGGTTGGTCGGGCTGGCGCCGCCATCCACCGAGAAGGCCCCCAGGCTGGCGGCGTTGATATCCACCGTCAGATCGCCCGACACGCTGCCGCTGCCGTAACTGACCGAGGCCGCGCCGTTGCTCAGAATGGCGCCATAGCTCTTAGCGGCCACTTTGGCCGCGGCGGCCTGGGCAGAGGCGCCGGCGGACGGCAATTGGATGAGGTGCTGGATATCGTCGCTGAGCCCGCCGGCTTTTATGATGCTCACTGAAATGCCGAGCACCTGCTGGGCGTAGGCGCTGATAGCGGCCGAGGCCTCGGCCGGGTCCGCCACCGCCGGCGGCGTGATCTGCGCGGCGGCGGTGGC
>JAYTFQ010000539.1:0-4606 GCA_043734225.1 Anaerolineales bacterium
CCTTGGAGATTCGAGCGGAAAAGGAAGCCATTGTGCGCGCGGATGGCTTGCGCCGGGCGCTGGCGCAGGAGCTGCGCGCCCGGTTGGGGACGCCGCAGCCGTTGAACTTGTCGGCGCATCCCGCGATTATTTTGCTGGTGGGCGTGAATGGCTCGGGGAAAACGACGACCGCCGCCAAGTTGACGCGGACGTTGCTCGACCAGCGGCGGAGCGTGATGCTGGCCGCCGGCGACACCTTCCGGGCAGCGGCAGTGGAGCAGCTTCAGATTTGGGGCCAGCGGCTGAATGTGCCCGTGATCGCCGGCCAGCCAAATGCCGACCCGGGCGCGGTTGTGCATGACGCGGTGACCGCTGCCCGCAATCGCGGCACCGACGTGCTGATTGTGGATACGGCCGGCCGGCTGCAGACCAAGTTCAACTTGATGGAAGAGCTGAAGAAGGTGCGCGGCGTGATTGCCAAGGCCGAGCCGGGCGCGCCGCACGAAACCCTGCTGGTGCTCGACGCCAACACCGGCCAGAACGCCATCTCGCAGGCTAGTGCTTTTCGGGACGCGGTGAACCTGACCGGGGTGGTGCTGGCCAAGCTGGATAGCTCGGCCAAGGGCGGGATGGCGTTCGCCATTTCCAAAGAGGTGGGCGTGCCCATCCGCTTTGTGGGGACCGGCGAGCGCGTGGAAGACTTTGCCGCGTTTGAGCCGGATCGATTTATCGAAGGATTGCTGGAAGAACCTCATGGATGACTTGACGGCCCGCATTAAGGACATTGACGCCAAGCTGCATAATCTCTTGGACCGTCTTTGACGTACCTACAAAAGAAAAACAACTGGCCGAGCTAGACGCTCGGGCCCAAGACCCCAACTTATGGAATAACCCAGAAGTCGCGCAGAAAACCATGCGCGAGCAGTCGCGGTTGCGCGACGAGGTGAACCGCTGGCGGCTGGCCGCCCAACGCACCGGCGACGCGCTGGAGTTGGCCGGGCTGGACGACCCTAGCCTGCGGCCGGAGCTGGAACTCGAGATCGAGCAATTGGATAAAGAGGTGCACGAACTGGAATTCGAGACCATGCTCGCGGGCCAGTACGACCATGAGAATGCGATCTTCACGATCTTCTCGGGTGCGGGCGGCACGGAGGCCCAAGATTGGGTGGCCATGCTCTTTCGCATGTACACGCGCTGGATCGAAGCCCATCACTACAAATCCGAGGTGATCGATATCAGCGAGGGCGAGGAAGCCGGCCTGAAGTCGGTGACCATGACCGTGGATGGGCCGTTTGCCTATGGCTATCTGCGCTCTGAAAAAGGCACGCACCGGCTGGTACGGCTGTCACCGTTCGACTCGGCGCACCGGCGGCATACCTCGTTTGCCTCGGTGGAGGTTTATCCGCAGGTGGAAGACGTGCACGAAGTGGACATCAAGCCCGGCGACATTGAGATCGACACCTATCGCGCCTCCAGCGCCGGCGGCCAGAACGTGCAGAAGAACGCCACGGCCGTGCGCATCCGGCACCTGCCGACCGGCATTGTGGTCACCTGCCAGAACGAGCGCTCGCTGACCCAGAACCGGGAGAACGCCATGAAGGTGCTGCGGGCCAAGCTGCTGGACCTGGAGCGTGAGGCCAAGGAACGTGAGATTGCCGCGCTCAAGGGCGATCGGGTGCGGGCCGAGTGGGGACAGCAAATCCGGTCGTATGTGCTGCATCCGTATCAAATGGTCAAAGACCATCGCACGGAGTACGAGACGCCGCGCACGGAAGACGTGCTGAACGGCAGCCTGGACGAGTTTATGGCAGCCTATCTGCGTTCCCAGGTTGGCGTGTAGTGGTCCGCGCGGGAAATTTGTGATCCAATTCTGTACTGAAATTGGGCCAATCCACTGGAGGTCATATGCCCGGTAAGGAAGTCTCCAATTCTTCTTTTGTATCTGCTGACGAGCGACGCCAGGCGATTGATGAGCGGCGCAACTCGAGCGCCATTAACCAGGCGGCGCCGGCGCCCGCGGCCGGGGCCGCGCCGCTGACCGAGGAGCAGTTGCTGCAGCAAGAAATCGATCGCTTCAATGCCATCCAGGGGGATGTCTTGCTGACGCGCAACACCAAGGACCTGGCCGATGTCGAGGCGGGGGTCAACGGGCTGCCGGCCAACATTGCCGCCATTCGCGCGCGCGGATATGTGTTCAAGTCGTACCTGGAGCATAAGGCTGAAACGCTGACCGGCCAATGGCACGACCTGCGCCCGCGCGTGGAAGCTTCGATCCGCACCCAGGCGCAGCAACTGCGGGCCCAGGCCGATCAGGTGCAGGCTGTGCACAACCGGCGGCAGCGGGCCACGGCCGCCATGTCGGCCCTGGAAAGCCAGGTCACGGCCGCTCAGCGCAATCTGCAGGGCATGTACGATCCGCTGAATGAAAACGTCCTGCAAACCCAGAAGCAGCTGGATGACATCGTCTGGACGTTGACGCAGGCCGAGCAAGCCGCGTTTGGCTGGCTGGCCACTGAGGCGCCGGTGGAGGCCGTGCCGGCCAACTGGCAGAAGCCCGGCGACAAGGACGGGGTGGGGGGCGTGCTGTACCTGACCGACCAGCGGCTGGTGTTCGAGCAAAAAGAAGAAGTGGCGACCAAGAAGGTCTTGTTCATTGCCACCGAGAAGAAGAAGGTGCAGGCTCTTGGCTGGGAGGTCGCGGTCGCCAATATCGCCAGCGCCACCGGCTCGCACCGCGGTTTTATGAACAAGGACGATTTTTTGACGGTTGACTGCGCCTCCGGCGCCGGCCTGCGCACGCCCGAGGGGGCGACTTTCTCGAAAGCCGATATCCATTTGATGGGCGAGACCGGCGACGCCTGGCAAGCGTTCATCGGACGGGTGAAGAACGGTGACGTGGCCAAGGAACGCACGGTGCCGGTGGATGAGAAAGCGGTGGCGTCCGTGGCGAATGCGCCGACCAAGTGCGGCACCTGCGGGGCGACGATTACGCAGACTATCCTGCGCGGGCAGACCGAGATTTCGTGTCAGTATTGTGGGTCAGTTATTCGGCTGACATAATATGGCCTGAAACGCCCGAAAAATGAACGAAAATGCGTGCTTGACAAATCGACAGGCTTCTATATAATTCTCCGGATATTCAATTCACGCGCCACTGAGCGCTTGACGCCACAAAAGGCTTCAAGCGCTTCTTTTGCTTGTTGGTTGCACGCGCAGTGTTACCGTAATTCCTTTCACTGGGAGGCAAACAAATGACTGATGGGTACCGTGGTGGGCAGACGCTGGAAGCCAAGGGCTTTAGCGCGCTGCGGGTTAGCTTGGCCTCGCCTGAGCAGATTAAGAGTTGGTCCTATGGGGAGGTATTGAAGCCGGAAACGATCAACTACCGGCGTCTGCGGCCAGAGAAGGACGGACTGTTCTGCGAGGCGATCTTTGGCCCGACCAAGGACTGGCAGTGCTATTGCGGCAAGTACAAGAACGTCCGCTATAAGGGCATCATCTGCGACAAGTGCGGCGTGGAAATCACCCGCTCATCGGTTCGCCGCGAGCGCATGGGGCATATTGACCTGGCCGCGCCGGTGGCGCACGTGTGGTACACCCGGCGCGTGCCCTCGTATCTGGGCCTGCTGCTGGATGTGTCGCGGCGCAACCTGGACCGCGTGCTGTATTTCGCGCAGTACGTGGTGACGCACGTGGACGAGGACGCGCGCCAGAAGGCTCTGAAGCGCCTGGACGAAGAAATCATGCGCGACGAGAAGCGCCGCGGCGATGAGATCAACGGCAAGATTGCCTCGATCAAGGGCCAGCGCGACCGCCGGCTGGCGGACCTGGAAACGCGCAAGGCTACCGCGCGCGAGAAGTACGACGCCGAAGCGGCCGAGAAGATCGACCCAATCATGAAGGAAGCGCAGAAGTTGGAGCGCTCCCTGCAGGAGAAGCTCGACACGACCATTCGCGTGCCGATCGTCTTCTCATACACCGACGAGATCGTGGCCGACAAGGGCGACACGGTTGGCCGCAAGCACGTGGCCACGCTGACCAAGGCCGTGCAGGCGTATGTCGACAAGATCGAGTCCGACCTGAAAGAGAAGCTGGATCGCTCGCTGGAGCGCATCAAGGACGACGTTGAAAAGAGCAAGGCCGAAGCCGACGAGGAAATGGTGCAACTGCGCGCCCAACTGGAAGACCGCAGCGACGGCACGGCCGAGAAGTTCGGCGAAGAGCGCGATGAGCTGATGAGCCTGCAGCCCATGATGTTCCTGGGCGAGAGCAAGTATCGCGAGCTGAAGCAGAAGTGGGGCCAGGTGTTCAAGGCCGACATGGGCGCCGAGGCGTTCTTCGAGATTCTGCGCGGCATGGACCTGGAGCGGCTGGGCAAGGAGCTGTGGCACGAGGTCCGCACCACCAAGAGCAAGCAAAAGAAGAAGAAGGCAGTGAAGCGCTTGAAAGTGGTGGAGGCGCTGCGCCGCTCGGGCAACCGCCCGGAGTGGATGATCCTGACGACCCTGCCGGTGATCCCGCCCGACCTGCGCCCGATGGTGCAGTTGGACGGCGGCCGCTTCGCGACCTCTGACCTGAATGACCTGTACCGGCGCGTGATCAACCGCAACAACCGCCTGAAGCGCCT
>JAYTFQ010000540.1:0-9596 GCA_043734225.1 Anaerolineales bacterium
GACCACTGGTAATGCCCGGCGCCCACTTCAAATGCTTCCCCTGCCTGCCCGGGCAGCCGCACGCTGGCGCTGGTATTGGCCGGCACATCGATCTCGACCGTGATCGTGCCCGCCGCAATGCGCCAGGCGCAGGCCGCCAGGCCATATGGCGTCTGGTGCCGGGCGGCGGCGGACGTCAGCCCGCCGCCCGGCCGCGGCTCGATCAACAGCTTCCGGTAGCCGGGGGCCGCCGGCGCCAGCCCGCCCACCACGCGCTGCAGCCAATCGGCCACCGCGCCCAGGGCATAGTGGTTGAACGAAGTCATTTCGCCCGGGTTGACCGAGCCATCCGGCAGCAGGCTATCCCAGCGCTCCCAGATGCTGGTGGCGCCCATAGTCACCGGGTACAGCCAGGAGGGGCAGTCGCGCTGCAGCAGCAGCCGATAGGCCGCCTCGATTTCGCCCGCGCGGCACAGGGCGTCGCACATCAGCGGCGTGCCCACAAACCCGGTGCGGATGCGGTAGCCGCCGGCGCGCACCAACTGCGCCAGGCGTCGGCCCGCCAGTTGGCGCTGGCCGGCGTTGTCGATCAGGTCGAAGCCCAGCGCCAGCGCGTAGGCCGTCGGCGCGTCGCTCATCAGCCGCCCGTGCGGGGTGACGTAGGCCTGGCAAAAGGCCGCGCGCACCTGGGCCGCCAGTGCCAGATACCGCGCGGCTTGCGCTTCGCGGCCAAGCACTTGCGCTGCCTGGCCCACCAGCTCGGCCGAGCGGGCCAGATAGGCTGTCGCGACAATGTGCGGCGAGGTGCGCGCGTCAGCCGGCGATTCGGGCGGCGCGCTGGGGTCGAGCCAGTCGCCAAACTGCAGCCCGCTCTCCCACAAATGCCGCTCACCCGCCTGGCCGGCGATCACGTCCACCCAGGCGCGCATGCTCTCGAACTGGGTTTCGAGAATGCCGCGATCCCCATAGCGCTGATAAAGCACCCACGGCACAATCACCGCCGCGTCGCCCCAGGCGGCGGCCGGCGCGCTGGGGCCGGGCATTACATTCGGCACAAAGAACGGCACCCGGCCGCCAGCCGCGGCCTGCTCGGCCGCCAGGTCGCGCAGCCAGGACGACAAAAAGCCGGCCACGTCATACAGGAAAGCCGCTGTGGGCGAGAAGACTTGAATATCGCCCGTCCAGCCCAGGCGCTCATCGCGCTGCGGGCAATCGGTGGGCACGTCTAGGAAGTTGCCGCGCATGCTCCACACAATGTTCTGGTGCAGTTGGTTCACCAGCGGGTCGGAGCACGCGAACCAACCGGCGCGCTCCAGATCCGAATGTAGCACCACCGCCGACAGGTCGCTGGTTTTCAGCTCGCCCGGCCAGCCATCCACTTCGACATAGCGAAAGCCGTGAAAGGTGAAGCGCGGCGCCCAGGTTTCCGGCCCGCCGCCGCGCAGGCTATAGCGGTCGGTGGCTTTGGCGTGGCGCAGCGGCCGCGTGCACAGCTCGCCATTTTCCAGCACCTCGGCATGGCGCAGGGTGATGGTCTGCCCGGCCGGCCCGCTGACGGTCAGCCGCAGCACCCCCACCAGGTTTTGGCCAAAATCCACCAGGGTGCAGCCGGAAGGCGAGCGGGTGATAGCGACCGGCGTGAGTAATTGCGTGGCTCGCACCGGCGGGCCATCGGGCGCCACTAGGGTGACCGGGTCGCGCTCGACGCGCCGAACCCCCAGCCAATCGTCCTCGATGAAATTGGCGGACGACCAGCCGGGCCGTTCCTGGCGGGCGTCATATGTTTCGCCATCGTAAATGTCACTGGCCAGGATGGGGCCGGCCGTCGCCCGCCAGGCCTCCTCGCTGACCACGCGCTGCGTGCTGCCGTCATCGTATTCAATCTCCAACTGCGCCAGCACTGCCAGCCGGTCCCCGTAGATATTGCGCTGCCCGCCGCCAAAGCCCAACCGGCCGCGATACCAGCCGTCGCCGAGCATGACGCCCAGGGCGTTGGCGCCCATACGCAGGGCACTGGTCACATCGAAGGTTTGATAGCGCAGCCGGTGATGGTAGCTGGTCCAGCCTGGCGCCAGCACCTGGTCGCCCAACGGCGCGCCATTGAGCTGCGCTTCATACAGGCCGAGCGCGCTGATATACAGCCGGGCCTGGCGCACGCCGGCGCGAACTTCAAACTCCCGCCGCAGCAGCGGCCCAGGGTTGGCGCGCGAGGTGTCCTCGTCCCAATCTGGCGTGATGAACGCCGCCGTCCAATCGGCCGGCTGCAGCAGCCCAGCTTCCACCCGAGCTGGCCGGCTCCAGTCCGAAGTGCTCCCATCCTGGCCCCACACGCGCACGCGCATCACCAGCCTCTCGCGCGAGCGCAGCGGCGCGAAGGGCCAGGGCACCAGCACCGACTCGGCCGACTCCACCCGGCCGGTCTGGCCGCGCGGTTGTTCGTCGGCCGTGGCCGCTTGCAGCTCATATGCCGCCTGGCGCCAATTCTTGGCTGTGGTCGAGATCATCCACGACAGGCGCGGGCGGTCGACACCGATGCCCAGCGGGTCGGGCAGATGTTCAAAGCGGACCTGGGCCACGGCCAATGTTGGCAGCGCGCCCGCGCGCGCCGTGTTCGGTTGGGTCATAGTGGTTTTCTCATCTCAGCCCTTGATCGCGCCCGCCGTCATGCCTTCCACAATCTGCCGCTGGAAGAGCAGGAACATGATCAGCGGCGGCAGGGTGATGACGACCACATCCGCGAAGAGCAGGTTCCACTGCGAGCTGAACTGGCTGATGAAAGTGAATAGCGTCAGTTGGGCGGTGACGTTCTGCGCGCCCGGGAGAAAGTATAGCGGCCCGGTGAAGTCATTGTAAATGCCGACGGCCGAAGTGATGATCACCGTAATAATGGCCGGCTGCAGCAGTGGCAGAATGATGGAGAAGAACACGCGCAGCGGCGAGGCGCCGTCGAGGATGGCGGACTCGTCGATCTCGCTCGGGATGGAGCCCATGAACGCCCGGAAGATGAGGGTGGCGAAGGGCATGGTGTAGGCCACCTCGACCATGATCAGGCCGAGCAGCGTCTTGTACAGGCCAATCCGCTGCAAAAGGAAGATGGTCGGCACCACGGAGGGCGGGATGATCAGGCCGGCCAGCATCACCGAGCTGACCAGCGACGCCATCCGGTCGTGGCGGCGCTGCATCACAAACGCCACCAGAGCCGAGAGCAAGACGATCAGGGTCACCGAACCCAGGGTCAGCAGCGTGCTGTTCCACATCGCCAGGGCCATGCGGTGGTCGCCATACGTCACCACGTCGCGGATGTTCTGCAGGAGCTGAAAGTGGCTCGGCCAGCTAAACTCGAACAGCGCCGCTTCCGGCCGTGTCTTGGCGGCTGTCAGCACGATAAACACGAACGGCACCACAAACACGACGCCGATGACGACCAGCGCGGCCGCGTCCACCCAGGCGCCGGCGATGAACTTCCGCGCCCTCATAGCTCCAGCTCCAGCCGGTTGAAGAACCGCATCAGCGGATACACAATGAGCGTGACCAGCACGAACAGCACCACATTGCCGGCGGTCGACAGGCCATAGAACCCGGCCTGATATTCTTTGTAGATGACCGAGGTGAGCACGTCCGAGGCGAAGCCCGGGCCGCCATGGGTCATCGTCCAGATCAGATCGAACGAGCGCAGCCCGCCAATAAACGACAGCAGGATTACCGTGAAGGTCGCATTGCGGGCCAGCGGCAGGATGACGTGGCGAAACCTCACCCAGGCGCCGCCTTCCAACCGCGCCGCTTCAAAGTAGTCCAGCGGGATCGACAGGATGCCGGCGATGAAGATCACCATCGCAATGCCGACGCCCTTCCACACGTCTACCAGCGCCACCGAATACAGCGCCAGATGCGGATCGCCCAGCCAATCGGGCTGGGGCAGGCCAATGGTCCCCAGGGCGGTGTTGATCAGCCCGATGGATGGCTGCATTAGCGTGGCGAAGGTGATCCCGACCGCCACCGTGCTGACCAGTACCGGGAAGAAGATCAGGCTGCGGAACAGATTTTTGAGCCGGATGCTGGAAGTGAGCAGCACGGCCAGCGGCAGGGCGATGATGACCTTCAGCCCGCTGGTGAGCACGGCGTAGATTAGCGTGTTGCGCAGCCCGCCCATCAATTGCGGATCACCCAGGAAATCGGTGTAGTTGCTGAAGCCGATAAAGGTGGCGTCGAACAGCGTCCAGCGCGTCAGGCTGAAGTAGAACGCCAGCGCCGTCGGCACGATGACAAACACGGCGAACACAAGCGCTGCCGGCAGGTAAAACCAGTTTGGATATGTCCGCAGGACGGACCGCGGCCGCGGCTGGGTTGTCATAGCGTCTCGCCTGCCTCCCTCACGCGCCATTAACCTGGGTGCTGCCGGCCAGCGGCCGGAAGCACCCAGGCTAACAAAAGTCGCTAATCAGTTGTTACCAGCCCGGCAGGGCCAACTGCTTGGCCTGCTTGGCCACGTCCTGGTCGTAGGCCGTCGCCGCGTCCGCGGGCTTCATCTGGCCCGAGCCGACCGCGACGCAAATCTGCTCCAGGTTAGGGCCTTTCACCGGGGAGAGGAACTCCAGCGCCGGCGAGGAGTTGCCCGAGTCGATGTAAGCCGCGATGTCCTTGACGCCCGGCAGCACATTGTCCGGCAGCTTGGTGCCCTTGACCAGGTATGGGCCCTGCGGTGGCACTTTGGCATTGATGGCATCCACGCCAGCCGGAGAGGCGATGAAGGCCAGGAAGGCCTTGGCCGCGTCGATGTTCTTGCTGGTCTTGGGGATGTAGGTGCCGGCCGGCATCCAGATCGTCGCGCCGTTCTTGGCGCCAGCGGCGCCGGGCTGCGCGAAGAACCCGATATCGTTCACCTCGGTGGGCGAGTTGGTGGCGATGGTCGACAGCGCAAAGGACAGCATCGGGTACTGCGCGCCCTTGCCGTCCGCCAGCAGCTTCAGGCCCTGCTCGAACTTGGTGGTGCCGAAGTCCTTCTCGTACCAGCCTTTCTGGAAGCCCTCGTCCAGATAAGTGAAGCCGGCCATGGCCGCCGGGGTGGTGGCGTACTTGGCCTTGTTGCCGGTGTAGTCACCGGCAAAGGTCGGCACTGCCTGGGCGACGTTGTAGAAATCGGCCAGCACGAAGAGCTGGGAGGTCCAGGTGTCGCCGTAGGTCTGCAGTACGGGCGTGATGCCGGCGGCCTTGATCTTGTCGTTGTTGGCTTCGAAGTCGGCCCAGTTCTTGGGCACGCTCAGCCCGAGTTGGGCAAAGACCTTTTTGTTATACAGGATGCCGCCGCCCAGGGCCGTGCCGGTGGGCACGCCAAAGACCTTCCCATTCGCCGACACGGTCGGCAGGAACGCGTCGACCACGTTGGCGATGAACGCTTCTTTTGAAAGATCAACCAGCGTGTCGGCTGGGTGCAGGGCCTGCAGCAGCGAGCCGGAGTTATAGAAGAACAGGTCGTCCATGTCGCCGGTGGCCAGGCGCGTCTTGACGACGTTGTCGCCATCGGTGCCCCCCGGCCGGCTCTCAATGTTGATGGTCATGTTTGGATGCAGGGCTTCGTAGGCGGCCACCAGGGCTTTGGTTGTGTCCTGGCTGTTCTGGCTGTCATCCACCAGATAGGTCAGGGTGACCACCGCCGCGCTGGTAGTGGGGGCAATGGTGGCCGCCGGGGCGCTGGTGGCGGCCGGGGCGCTGGTAGGCGCCGCGGTGGGTGTGGCGGCCGGCGCGCAGGCCGCCAGCAGGGCAAGTAAACACAGCACGCTCATCGCGCGGAAGAGCGTTTGCTTGGTTTTCATATTCTCTCCTCCCAAGGAGCCTCAGGACGTTTTGGATGTGTTGAAACTCGACTACAATTGGGCAAAGCGGTGCACGCCATCAGGCCAATAGGCAATTGATCCTTTCTCTAGTGGAGTCTGAACACCTGCAAGCCAGCGGGCTCAGCTCTCGGTCCGGGACAATCCGCAGTGCGGCCAGTGAAACTGCTCGTCGCCAAGTGTTCCAGACTTGGTTTGACCAGCAGCCTGGCGTGTGCCGCTTTTGTTTGGGCGAGCCTTGCGTGCCGGCTCGCCTGATTCCCCTGCCCTCACCGGACGCCGGCGCACCCTCAGCGGCGCGGGGCCGGTCCAGTCGACTCCCGAAAAATAACTTGCGTGGGCACTGCCCGCGTCTGGCGTTCCAGGCTGGGATCTGCCAGCCTGGCCAACAGCAGCCGCGCGGCCTCCTGTCCCAGACGGAAGGCGTCTTTGGAGGCCGTGGTCAAGCGCGGCACCAGATACTGCGCCGCGGGAATATCATCGTAGCTGACCAGTGACAGGTCGGCGGGAATGCGCAGTCCCAAATCGCCGGCCGCGCGCATGGCGCCGATGGCCAGCAGGTCATTGATGGCCAGGATGGCGGTGGGCGGCGTGGCCAGTGCCAGCAACTGGCGCGCGGCTTGATAGCCGGCCTCGGTTGTGGTCCCGCAGTTAACCACCAGCTCCGGGTCGTCCGGCAAGCCGGCCGCGCGCAGGCTGTCCTGGTATGGCTGCAGCCGGTCCAGGCCTAGGTCGGCCGCCGCCACCCCATAGATCAGCCCGATGCGCCGATGCCCTAGTGACAGCAAGTGCGCCATCAGGACAGGCGTCACTTCGTGATAATCAGACGCCACAAAATCAACGTCATAGTCGATGGGGTGATGATCGGTTATTTCGACGATCGGCAGCCGGCGCGTCAGCAGCTCGGACAGGGTGTTCTTGGCCGCCTCCGAGCGGTTGATAAAGGTGCCCATCAGAATCAACCCGTCAATCCGCCGGCGCGATAGATCGCGCAGGATGTCCTGGCCGACCTGGGGGCTGAGGTCCATGCTGGAGAGCAGCAGGTGATAGCCGGCGGACCGGACCGTTTGCTCGATTCCATCCGCGGTCTGCCAGAAGTGGGGATTGTTCATATCCGGGATGATCAGGCCGATGGTGTGGGTGCTGCCGGAGCGCAGCGCCTGTGCGCTGGCATCGGGCACATAGCCCAGCTCGGCGATGGCGCGCAGGACGCGCTCGCGGGTCTCGTCCGAGATGGGCACGCGGCCGTTGGCCCGGCTGTTCAGCACGTAGGACACGGTAGCGCGCGACACGCCGGCGCGGCGCGCCACGTCTTGTTGGGTGGGGCGTTTGGCGGCGGTGACGGCGCTGCGCGTACGAGGACTCAAGGAATATGCCCGCCAAGTTAGGATTATGACAATTTACACGTAACAGATTACACGTGTCAATGAACTAAGCGCAGAATAGCACGATGCCCTGGCAGAGTCAAGCATCGCGCGCAAAATCTCTCAATCGCCCCGCACTGCTTAGAGCCAATACGGCTTAGATAAGCCTGAGTGCAGGTTGGATCTCTCGCTCTAATCCGCGCCCCGGCAGTTTTCTGAAGTTTGATTTCGTACCGTTAAAAAGCAGTCTGCCTTTTCCGGGTTAACGGTACCAAGCTTGGGATCAGGATAAATGCCAGGGCACGGATTAGAGCTGGCCATTTAACACCCCATAAGCCTTAACCAAATCGTATTGGGATTAGAGCGAGGAATCCAAGCCGTACGCAAGGCTTATCTAAACCATATACGGCCTTTCGGACACGGGGCTTGCGTTCTTAGAGTCTCGGCAACCTGTGCCGGTCCAATGCCGGTAACGGCATATATCGGCAGAATGAGATGCGGCGGCACCACAGATGTCGGGCCGCCGCATCTCATTCTGCCCGTAAAACGTTCAGGCCCTCAAAACCTCCAGCGTGTAGGTCTGGGTCACGCTGCCGTCCGGCGAAGTTACCGCGATGACGAAGTGGTTGCTGCCGGCCTCCAGGTGCGCCGGATGGGCCGCGCCGGAGCGCCACGGCGCGCCATTGATCGTCAGCCCGCGGCAGCGGCTGGAGGTGGTGGTGGGGATGATCTCAACCAAAGCCTCCGTCGCCGTGGCGGTGTAGTCGAACCGATCCGGCTTGAACGCGGCCGCCAGCGCGCCGCGGCGCAGTTGCAAGTTGCTCAGCGTTGCCAGTTGCTCCGGCGGGCAGGTCAGGCAGGCGCCCTTGGCCACATTGATCGCCGCCCAGTTGGGGTCGGTCAGGCGGTCGCCCACCACCACCTGCCACACATCGGCATCGGTCGGGCGCAGCGAGGGCGTCAGGATCGCTTCGCCTTCGTCCACCAGCGTTTGCGCCGCCTGCTGCAGGTTGTCCAGATATTGTTCGCCCCGGATGACCACGTCGTTATGCCCGCCGTAGGTCTCTTTGATCCGGCCGGCAGTTTTTGACCGGCACCCTTGCAGCGTCGACAGGTCAGTATCGATCTTGGCCATGCCCGGGAACTGCATCCACAGCGAATCGGTAATCGTGGGCCGGTTGCTGCCCACCGCGTCGCCGGCCAGCAGCAGCCCGCGCGCTTCGTCGAACAGCACCATGCCGCCGGCTCGATTTCTCGGGGTAGAATAATCGCCGGAGCACTATCCCGGTACAACGGTTGCAATGGCCGGCAATGGGTGTGTTGCGTTGGCACGCCAGCGCCGGCAATTTCTAAAGGAGACCCGTCATGGGCAAGATCGCGATTCACGGTTTCGGGCGGATCGGGCGCACGCTGCAGCGCATTGGGCTGCAGCGCAATCTCTTCACCGCCGCCGCTATCTCGGATATCAAGGACGGGCCCACCCTGGCCGCCCTGTTTGAAGTCGACACCAACTATGGCCGCTGGCACGAACCGGTGACCGGCGCCGCGGATCACCTGGTCATTGGCGGGCGGACCATCCCCTACTACGACGCCATGAAAGAGCTGCCGCCGTGGGGCGACCTGGGCATCGATCTGGTGGTGGACTGCACCGGGCGGGCCACCGCCCGGCCGGGCGCCCAGGCGCACCTGGATCGCGGCGCCAAACGCGTGCTGGTCAGCGCGCCCTCCAAATCCAAAGCCGATTGCGACGCCTTTCTGCTGCCCGGCATCAACGCCGAAACCTTTGACCCCGCCAAGGACCGGATCATCTCCATCGCCAGCTGCACCACCAATGCCCTGGCCCCGGTGGTCAAGGTGCTGCGCGAGGCGTTCGGCATTCAGTATGGCCTGTTTACCACCGTGCACGCCTACACCAACACCCAGTCGCTGACTGACCAGCCCATGAAGGACCGGCGCGATAGCTGGGCGGCGGCGGAGAACGTCATCCCTTCCTCCTCCGGCGCGGCCAAGGCGCTCGGCTACATCTGGCCGGGGCTCAAGATCACCGGCAAGGCCTACCGGGTGCCGGTGCGCACCGGCTCCATCGTCGAGCTGAATGCCATGACCGAAAAAGTGGTCACGGTGGAAGCCGTCAACGACGCCTTCCGCCAGGCCGCCGGGCAGGCGCCGCTGCAGGGCATCATGGCGGTGCTGGAAGGCGAATGGCCCTCGGCGCGCATCGTGGGCGACTCCCACTCGTCGCTGGTCGATCTGCCGCTGACCATGGTGCAGGATGAGCGCCTATTATCGGTGGCAGCCTGGTACGACAACGAGTATGGCTTCACCGCCCGGCTGGCCGAGATGGCGGCCATGCTCGCGGAGTATCCCTAGTTCAACTGATCAAAAAATGCCGGCCGAATTGGAGACTGCGGCCCGACCCCTTGGG
>JAYTFQ010000541.1:0-5682 GCA_043734225.1 Anaerolineales bacterium
TGAATAGATACGTTATTTTAGCCGAATGGGAGACTGTGGCCCGACTCCCCATGGGGTCGGGCCACAGTCTCCCATTCGTTTTGAATTTTATGACAAGTATATATGGTGATTGCGGGAGTGCCTGTTTTCATGTGGCGGGTGTGGCGGAAGCCCCTAAAAAAAGGCGATTGGTGAAAAATCATCTGGCTTTAAGCCCCAACACATGTGGCTTGTTACATAATGTTTCAAACTTCTGTCATGCGGACTGCGGGACAATTGGACGCAATAATTGGTCAGGTCAGCAATTCATCGACCGTCGCCAGCACGATATCCGCGCAGCCAAGCAGCAATTCGGCGCTGCTGACGCCGCTGGTAACTCCCACGGCCAGGCCGGCGCCGGCTGCCCGCGCCATTTGCAATTCTGGCAGCGCATCACCCACCACAATGGCCTGGCGCGGTTCCACCTGGGTGAGGCGGCAGGCGGCCCAGACCATGTCGGGCTCGGGCTTCAACGGCACACCATCGTCGGCGGCAATCAGTGCATCCACCAGGTGCGCCACCCCAAGGCTGGACAGCGTAGCCCGCGTCGGCTCGCGGTCGTCGCTGGTGGCAATGGCAATCTTCAGGCCGCGCTGGCGCAGGGCGCCAAACAGGCGGGGCAAATCAACCAGCGGCCGGGCAGTCGTGGCCGGGTCCGGAATAAACCAGGCCTGCTCCAACGCAGCCTCTACTTCCGTTGACTTCAAGCCTTGCTGCTGCAGCAATTGGCGGGTCAGCTGAAACAGCTCGGCCATCGGCCTCACTGCCAATTTCCCGCCGGCGATGGTCCGGCGCATCACGGCGTCATATCCGAGAACCTTGTACAGCGTCGGCGCCAGAGCGTGGCCGCTGGCAGCCTCCAGCCGGGCCGCCAGCGCCTCAGCCCACCCGCCCCACATGGCATCAAAGTCGATCAGGGTGCCGTCTTTATCGAAGATCACCAGACGGAATGGCGACAGGTCGATCACGTGAGCGCAACGGCACTCGCGAAGGCCGCGATGGCCTCCAGGTGCTCGGCAGGCATGCTGAAGCCGCGGCCCATGGTATTGAGCGAGATATGGGTCACGCCCAGCTCCGCCCATTGATCCAGGGTGCGCTGCCAACGATCGGGGTTGCCGTCGCCGTAGGCGATGCGGGCGTCAAAGCCAAAACCTTCCACCGGCCGCCCGGCTTCTGCCAGAGCGCGATGGACGGTCTCAAACGCCGGCTGGGCGTCGGCGGGGTCACGGGTGTTAACGAGCCAGCCATCACCCAGCCGCGCGGCGCGCTGAATGGCCGGGTCAGCCGTGCCGCCAAACCAGAGCGGGATGGGCCGCTGGAGCGGCATGGGGTTGAGCCCAGCATCGGAAATCGTGTGCCATTTGCCGGCAAAGGTGACCAAGGGTTTAGTCCAAAACTCGCGCAGCAGGGCCACCTGCTCTTCAATACGCTGGCCGCGGGTGTGAAAGTCCTGGCCCAGCGCTTCGTATTCGACGGCATTCCAGCCCAGCCCCACACCCAGCCGCAGCCGGCCGCCGCTGAGCACGTCCAGGCTAGCGGCCTGTTTGGCGACCAGCGCCGTCTCGCGCTGCGGCAGGATCAGCACACCCGGAACAAACTCGATGCGGCTGGTGACCGCGGCCATGAAACTGAACAACACAAATGGCTCATGGAACCCACTCTCAAATGTGTAGACGCCGCGCCAACCGCCCGGCCGTTCTGGGTTGGCCCCCAACACATGATCGTAGGCCAGGATATGGGTGTAGCCGATTTGCTCCGCGGCCTGGGCATAGTCCCGAATCGCGCGCGGGTCGTTGCCGAATTCTGTTTGGGGGAACACCACACCGAATTTCATTGTTCACTCCTCGTATCTGCTCGGGCACGCCAGCGAAGATCGATGAAGATGTTTGCAAGATCGTGTTCAGCCAGGCGGTCGATTTCATCGACCGCCTGGCTGAACACGATCTTGCAATGACTCTCGCTGAGAACTCGGCTTTGCCAGACGAACAGGCCGCAGCCGGCCCCGAATTTGGGTCCACAACAACCCTGCTCGCCAAAAGGCCACGGCCGCCATACCGTGCGCGAACACGGCAAAGACTGGCGGCGTCTGAAAGGTATAGTACACCCAGCAGGCGCGCGTGGTGCCCCACACCTCCAGAAAATAGCCCAGGCCCGCGCCGGCGGCAAAGGTCAGCATGGCCCCGCGGTGATCGGTGGGGCTGAGGATCAGCAGCGCGCACAACAGCAACGCGCCAATGGTTAACGACTTATCCAGCGTGGGCCAGACGAAGGCCAGCATCAGCGCATAGAAAGCGGGGAACACCAGCCAGTAGGCGATGACAAACCCGCGCGGACTGGGGCGGGGCTCACGGGCGCCGAACACGCGCAGCAGGGCCCGATACAACCGGTCAATGGACAGGCTGGCGATGGGCCAGGCTGGGATGATCCACAGCGGCGGCCGCTCGAGGGTGTAATAAGTCCACAGGTTGGTCTGGGTGCCCCAGCTCTCGATGACCAGCCCGCCCACCAACCCGATAAGCACAATGCGCGCATCCACGCGCAAATCGGGCCCGGCCATGATCAGCAGCGACATTACGGCGAAATTCCCGAACAGCAGCCAATCCAACTGCTTCCAGAACGGCTGGCTGGGGTCGGCCGTGGCCCAATACTGCACCACCAGCGGCCACCACACATACAGGATGAGCAGGATGAGCGCGGCGAACATGCTCATCAGCACATAACTGCCGCGGTTCCAACCCAGCGCCCGCGTCAGGCCGCGCCCCATCGTCCGCAGTTGAGTCATAGGCGCACCGGCCAGCCGCCGCAGGCACTAGCTAGCGGCGTTGATCTCAACTTTGCGTCGTTTGACAAAGTCGCGCAGCGATTCGTCGATGCCCGGATCGATGGGCGGCTGTTGATATTCCAGCAGCCATTTCTTCCACAGCCGGTTGGCGCGCTGGTCGGCGGTCAGGGCGCCCTTTTGCTGCCAGCGTTCAAAGTTATTCAGGTCGCTCACCAACGGCCGATAAAACGCCTCGCGGAAATGGCGCATGGTATGCTCGGCGCCCAGGAAGTGGCCGCCCGGCGCGACCTCCACATGGGCGTCCCAGGCGATGCCTTCTTCGTCCAGCGGGATGCCGGTGAAGAACTGCTCCATCATGCGCAACTGCTCAACATCCAGCACAAATTTCTCGTACGAGGACACCAGGCCGGCTTCCAACCAGCCGGCGGCATGCAGCACGAAGTTGGTGCCGGCCAGGAAGGTGGGCCAGAAGCCCATGGAGGCCTCATAAGCGGCCTGGGCATCCGGCAGCTTCGAGGAGGTGAGGCCGCCGCCGCTGCGGAATGGCAGATGATAACGGCGGGCCAACTGGGCGCTGACAAACAGCGCCTTGGCCGATTCGGGCGTGCCGAAGGCCGGGCTGCCGGACTGCATATCGGTGTTGCTTAAGAATGAGCCATATATCACCGGCGCGCCGGGGCTGATAAGCTGAGTAAGCGCGATCCCGGCCAGCGCTTCGGCGTTTTGCTGGATGAGCGTGCCGCCCAGCGCCACGGGCGACATGGCGCCCGCCAGGATGAAGGGCGTGACGATGACCGGCTGGCGCGCCTTGGTGTATTCGATCAGCGCCTCCAGCATGCGCGTGTCGTAGCGGCGCGGGCTGTTGACGTTGACCAGCACCGTCAGCACCGGCCGGGCAGCGATGACCTCCAGGCCGCCAAAAGCCAGCGCGGCCATCTCGATGGTGTCGCGAGCGTTGGCGGCCGAAGTGACGCTGCCCATAAAAGTCTTGTCCGACAGGGTCATTAAGTTATAGACCATGTCGAGGTGGCGAGTCTCCTGCGGCTCGTCTTCCGGCTCCACCACGGTGCCGCCGGCATTCGAGATTTGCGGCGTCACCTGGGCCAGTTTGACGAAGTTTTGAAAGTCCTTGAGCATGGCCCCGCGCCGCCCTTGGTCGAGATCATGGACGAAGGGCGGACCGTACACCGGCGCGGTGACCATATTGCGTCCGCCCAGGATGACGTTGTGAGCCGGATTGCGCGCGTAGAGCGTGAACTGCGCCGGCGCCTTGGCAATGCTGTCAAGCACCAGTTGGCTCGGCAGCCGCACGTGGCCCGTCTCGCGGTCGAGAATCTCCGCCCCGGCTGCTTCCCAGATGGCAATGGCCTCCGGGTGGTTAAACTCCAGGCCCAATTCGGCCAGCAGTTTGAGCGACAGCGTGTGGATCTTCTCGATATCCGCCGCCGGCAGATACTCAAAGGGCGCGAGCGGGTTGACGATCATTTCTTCCCCAGGTCAAAGGTGCGCTGATAAATCTTGACGTAGCTGGCCAGGCTCAGGTCGCGCGGATTGCCGATGGTCTGCGGATCCTTGAAGGCAATGTCAGCCAGCATGGGGATCTCGTCTTCCTTGAAGCCCAACTGCTGCAGGGTCGGTATTTCCACGTCTTCCGTCAGCTTCATGACGGCTTCGACCGACTTTTCGGCGGCCTGCCACACGCTCAGCCCGCGCACGTCCTCGCCCAGCGCCTGGGCAATGCGGGCAAACTTTTGCGGCTCGCCCTTGTAATTGAATTCCATCACCGGGCCCAGCAGCCGGGAAGTCAGCGCGCCGTGTGGCACATCGTGCACGCCACCGGCCGATTGGCTCATGGCGTGCGCCGCGCCGGCGCTCTCGGTGCCATAGGCCAGCGCGCCCAGCATGGCGGCCATGCTCATCTTGTAGCGCGCTTCCACATTGTGGCCCTGCGCGAAAGCGACCCGCAGATATTGACTGACGTACTCCATGGCGTTGAGCGCCACCGAGTCTGGCAGCGGCTGGGCGTAGGCGCAGGTGTAGCACTCAATAGCGTGCGCCAGGGCGTCCATGCCGGTGCCGGCGGTCACGCCCGGCGGCAGGTCCAGGGTCAATTCCGGATCGATGAGCGCCATCCAGGCCCCGATGAGACCGGTGCCGCCCACGTTGAACTTGATGTGCCGCTGGTGATCGGTGATGACCGCCCACAAAGTCACCTCGCTGCCGGTGCCGGCCGTGGTGGGCACGCAGATGGTGGGCGGGATGCGGTGCTTGATCGGCTGCGGGTCGGCCCACTCATAGGATCCGATGGAGCCGCCGTTGTTCGCCACCACGCCGATGGATTTGGCGGTGTCCATGGCGCTGCCGCCGCCAAAGCCGATCACGCCGTCGCACTTCTCTTGCAGATACAGCGCCCCGCCCTGATCCACCACCGCAATCGGCGGATTGGGCACCACCGCATCGAACACCACAAAATCGAGATTGCCGGCCTGGAGCGGTTTGGTCACGTGGTAGAGCAGACCAGCTTTGACGATGCCGCCATCGGTCACCAGCATAGGGCGCTTCATGCCCATGGCCTTGGCCTCATCGGCCAGGGTTTGCACTGCTCCCAAACCGTGTTTCATCACGGTGGGGATTTCGAATGAACGTACCTTGGGCATAAGCTCCTCTCACAATACGCGGGGATAACGGGTAGTGGTTGCAATCATAAAAGGTTTGGCCGAAAAGTCAAAAGCTGTTGGCCCCAAGTAGTAATGTCCCCTTTGTCCCAAATAGAAATGTCCCCACCGACTGGCTCCGGGCGCTAGTCGTGGGACACTCTTTCGTGGATAGCACGGGCCGCTGGCCCACCACGAAAGGACCCGGAGAGAGTGAGCGATCTCGTC
>JAYTFQ010000542.1:0-8834 GCA_043734225.1 Anaerolineales bacterium
ACCAGCACGCTTGCGACGATCACAACGATCGCGGCCAGCACCAGCGTCGGCCGCCCGGCCAACCCCTGGCCAAACCCGTTCGGCAGCAATTGATTGGCCGCCTGCACGCGGTGCACCTTTTCGGCCTGCCGCTCAAGTGCGATGGAGATAATGGCATCTGTCGAGTTGTTCATGTTCCTATCCTTTTACTTGCAAACTACGAATTGCCACTTACGAATTACCAGTTACTAATTACGAATTACCAGTAACCTGAGCTTACTCCAACAGTCTATCCGGTCTGCCGCTGAGAGATATGCGCTTTCTTGCCTGTCGACATGCGTTTTCTTGCCAAACGGCTGGCCTTTCAGCCTACAATCGTAATCGTTCAGGCGGGCCTGAGATTCCGGCCGAATGGGATGACGCGGCTGGGCGCAAGGCTGAGTCGTAACTTATAATCAGCCCATTCAAAGGTCCGCCGTTTGCCTGACACCCCTGCCCCTTTCTCACTCGAGTCCTTCGAAACGCTCGGGGAATTGCTCAAATTCCTGCGCCGGCGCGCGCGTATCAGCCAGCGCGAACTCGCGATTGCCGTCGGTTACAGCGAATCCCAGATCAGCCGGCTGGAGAGCAACCGCCGCCCGCCGGACCTGACCACCTTGGCCGCCCGGTTCGCCCCAGCGCTGGACCTGGACGACGAGCCGGAGACCCTGGCGCGGTTGCTGGCGCTGGCCGCCGCCGCCCGCGGCGAGCCGCCCCCGCACGCCGCGGCAGCAGCCCCCGGCCCCGCACGCGGGCCGCAAAGCCCGGCCGCCGGCCCGGCCCCGAGCCGCAGTGCCAACGCGCCGCGCCACAACCTGCCGCTGCAGCTCACCAACTTCATCGGGCGCACGGCCCATTTGGCCGAGGTGGAACGGCTGCTGCGCGCCCACCGCCTGCTGACACTGGTCGGCCCGGGCGGCACCGGCAAGACCCGTCTGGCGCTGCAGGTGGCGGCGGCCATGCTGGATGAGTTCCCGGATGGCGCCTGGCTGGTGGACCTGGCGCCCAGCACCCAGGCCTTTCAGGTGCCCCAGGCCGTGGCCCAGGCGCTGGGCTTACGCGCCGAGTCGGCCGAGCTGGCCGAGCCAACGCCGGTGGATCATCCGGTGCGCGATGCCCTGTCGGCCAGCCTGGATCACCTGCGCGATAAAAATCTGCTGCTGATACTGGACAACTGCGAGCACCTGATCGAGGCCTGCGCCCAGTTGGCCGAACAGCTCCTGCGGGCCGCGCCCGGCCTGCGCATCCTGGCCACCAGCCGCGAGGCGCTGGCCATCGCCGGCGAGATGAGCTACCCGGTGCCGGCGCTGTCCCTGCCCGACCCGGGCCAACTGCCAGCGCTGGAGGCCGTGGCCCAAACCGAGGCGGTGCGGCTGTTTGTGGAGCGCGCTCAAGCGGTGCGGCCAGACTTCGCCCTGACCGACGAGAACGTCCAAACCGTGGTGCAAATTTGCCAGCGATTGGATGGCATCCCGCTGGCGCTGGAGCTGGCCGCCGCGCGCACCCGCGCACTGACGGTGGAGCAGATTGCCGCCCACCTGGACGATCGCTTTCGCCTGCTCACCGGCGGCAACCGCAGCGCCCCCCAGCGCCAGCAGACCCTGCGCGGCACGATTGATTGGAGTTACGATCTGCTGCCGCCGGCCGAGCAGAGCGGGCTGCGGCGGCTGGCGGTGTTTGCCGGCGGCTGGACGCTGGAGGCGGCGGAGGTGGTCTGCAGCAGCACGTATGCAATGGCAGCGGAGCTCGCTCCGCTTGGGAGCGGGGGAGCCGGGGGGAAAGACCACATCGCCCCTGCCCCACTGCCCCCCAGCGCCCTTGCCGGCTTATCAGCCGCCGACATTCTCGACCTGCTGGCCCAACTGGTGGCCAAGTCGCTAGTGCTGTCCGAGCAGCAGCCGGGCATGGGCGCGCGCTTCAGCTTGCTGGAGACCATTCGCCAGTACGCCCATGAAAAGCTAATCGAGGCCGGCGAATCCGAGTCGGCGCATGACCGGCATCTGGCCTATTACCTGGCCCTGGCCGAGGAGGCCGCGCCGGCGCTGCGCGGCAGCGGCCAGGCGCAGTGGGTCAGCCGGCTGCGGCGGGACAACGACAACTTCCGGGCCGCGCAGGCCTGGGCCATCCAGACCGAAAACGCGCCGGCGGCGCTGCGGCTGGCCGGCGCCCTGACCTACTTCTGGCGCATTCGCGGCTATGCCGCCGAGGGGCGCCGCCGGCTGGAAGCGGCCCTGGCGCTGCAAGCCAGCCACGGCGTGCTGCCGGCCAGCGCCGCCCTGGCGCGGGTGCTGCTGGAGGCCGGCCGCATTGATATGGAGCAGGACCCTGCCATCAGCCAGGCGCGGCTGGAGCAGGCGCGCGACATTTATCAAACGCTGGGCGACCGCTCCGGCGCGGCCAACGCACTGTATTGGCTGGCGGAGCAGCGCGTCATGGCGCACAAGTCTTACGCGCCGGCGCTGCCGCTGTATCAAAGCGCGCTGGCCCTGTGGGCCGCGGCCGGGGACGAGTGGGGCATCGGGGTGGCCGATCACCGGCTGGGGCACGCGGCCGAAGAGGCCGGCGAGCGGGCGCAAGCGCGGGCGCTCTACGAGCGCAGCCTGCAGACTCTGGGCCAGGTGGGTGACGGCTGGCAACTGCTCGGGCCGCGCCGCGACCTGGCCCGCCTGGCCTGGGCCGAGGGCGATATCGCCCGCGCGCGCGACATGTTTGAAAAAAACCTGGCCGCCTACGAAGAGCTGGGCAGCCGCGGCGGCATGGTGGATGCGCTCAGCAATCTGGCCGCGCTCTCCATGGCGCAGGGCAACTACGCTCAGGCCAGCGCCGAAGCCCAGACGATGCAGACCCTGCCGGGCAGCCAGCGCAACATCGCCGCCGGCCGCATGCGCCAGGGCCAGGTCGACTACCTGCAAGGTCATCTCGAGCCGGCCCAGGCGCACTTCGAGGCCAGCCTGGAAATCTTTCGCGCGCTCAACGACCAGAACGGGCTGGGTTGGACGCCGCCCTGGTTGGGCTGCGTGGCCTACCGCGCCGGCGATTTTGACCGGGCGCGGGCGCTCATCGACGCCGGGCTGGCCATCGACGACCCAGACGGCTATTGGCCCGAGCTGGCCTTTGCGCTGCTCAGCCGCGGCGATGTGGACCGGGCGCAGAATGACGCCGCCGCCGCCGCTCACCACTATGCGCGCAGCCTGCGGATCGTGATGGACCACTTTGACCAGCCGGATGTGGCCGACCGGCTAGAAGGCTTTGCCAAGCTGGCCGCCGCCGAGCGGCCCGAGCGCGCGGCCCGGCTGTTTGGCGCGGCCGAGGCCCTCCGCGCGCGCCTGGGCACCCCCCTGTCCGCCATCGAGCGCCCCGGCTACGACAGCGCGCTGATGCAGACCATCCGCCAGATCGACCCGCCCGCCTTCGACGCCGCCTGGGCCGAGGGCCAGGCCTTCACCTGGGAACAGGCCGCGGCCTACGCGCTGGAGGCATGAGTGTCCGCGGCCTACGCTGCGCCGAGCGACTGAGCGGCTGCCATCGGCGGATGCGCAAAGCTTTTCCAAAGTCCATTGACTCTTTGCGCCGTTGGTGCCTGGCGGTTGGAAACCGCGGCTGAAAGCGCACGAAGTCGGCCTTCGCCGACTCCTTTGAACTCCCAGCCCGCCGCAGGGCGGGCTTTGTGCCTTTGTTGCAGCGACTTCAGTCGCCCGGCGCGACTTTGGGAAAGCCCTGCCCCACCGCGCCGGGTGCATTTCTCTTTTTTGGCCGTGCGCTACGCCACGCGCTGCCCGTGGCTGAAGCCGACGCGCTATGAGCAGCGCCCGGCCCTAAAGGGTGCTGCGCAATGAACCGGGCTTCCGGAAGCTGGCCTTCGCGCAGCGCCCCGAGCGAAGCGTATGGGGTAGCCAGCGTCGTTGCGTAGCGCGGCGCCTTTGGGCCCGCGCGGAGCCGGCACACCGGGTGCGGTCGAAAAACGACCACCATTCGCAAATGCACCCACCGCGCCCGGCCCGTTGCGCGGCTGGCGTTTGCACCTTACAATCCCACTCGACCCAACCCAACCCGCTCATGACGAAAGGCGAAACGATGGCGAAACAATTCCAATGGGGCTTATTGAGCACGGCCAAAATCAACAATGCCATTCTGGCGGCCATGCCCAACTCGCAATATGGCGAGCTGCTGGCGGTGGGCTCGCGCGACCAGGCCAAGGCCCAGGCCTACGCGGTCGAGAAAGACATCCCGCGCGCCTACGGCAGCTACGAAGCCCTGCTGGCCGACCCGCAGGTAGACATCATCTATATCGGGCTGCCGAACGGCCTGCACGCCGAGTGGGCCATCAAGGCCCTGCAGGCCGGCAAACACGTGCTGTGCGAGAAGCCATTCGCGCTGACTCTGGCGGAGGTGGATGCCATGCAGGCCGCGGCCGTGGCCGCCCAGCGCGTGCTGGTCGAAGCCTTCATGTACCGCCACCATCCCAAGATTCGCAAGGCCAAAGAGCTGGCCGATAGCGGCGCCATTGGCACCCCGCGCTATCTGCGCTCGTCGTTCTCTTTCTCCCTGCCGCGCGACTACAACGTGCGCTGGGACCCGGCCATCGGCGGCGGCGCGCTGTGGGACGTGGGCTGCTATCCGATGAGCATCGCGCGCTACTTCTTTGGCGCGCCGGAGCGGGTGGAGGGCTGGCAGGCGCTGGCGCCCACCGGCGTGGACGAAACCATGGTCGGCACGCTGTATTTCCCCAACCAGCGCATCGCGCAGATCGACTGCTCCTTCCGCATGCCGTTCCGCTCCACGGCCGAGATCGTGGGCGATGGCGGCCGGCTGGTGCTCACCCACCCCTTTCACAGCGACAACCCCGAAGCCCAGCTCATCCTGTACCAAGGCGACAAACCGGAAGTGGTGGCAACCCCGGCGGCTGAGCGCTACCTGCTGGAGATCGACGACCTGCACGAGGCCATTCTCAACAACCGCCCGCCGCTCGTCACCGCCGCCGAAACGCGCGGGCATATCGAAACCATCCTGGCGCTCTACGAGTCGGCCAGGGCGCGCTAGCAACGCCAGCGTTCATTGCGCGGCTCATGAAAACTATCGTCATCACCGGTTCCACGCGCGGCATCGGCTATGGCCTGGCGCAGGCTTTCCTGGCGCGCGGGCAGGCCGTGGTCGTCAGCGGGCGCAGCCCGGCCAGCGTGGACCAGGCCGTGGCCGCGCTCCAGGCGCGCCAGCCGGCTGTCCAACTGCTGGGCCAGCCGTGCGAGGTCAGCGACCTGCCCCAGGTGGAGGCCTTGTGGGCAGCGGCCAAGCAGCGCTTTGGCCAGGTGGATATCTGGATCAACAACGCCGGCATCGCCCACCCGCCCCAGAACGTCTGGGAGCTGCCCAAGGAAACGCTCGACGCCGTCGTGGCCACCAACATCACCGGCAGCCTGTATGGCACGCGCGTGGCCATGCGCGGCATGCTGGCGCAGGGCAGCGGCTTCATCTATGATCTGCACGGCTTCGGTTCCACCGGCATGGTGCGGCCCGGCCTGAGCGTCTATGGCCTGAGCAAGTACGCCCTGGCCTATCTCACGAAGGCCCTCAGCGCCGAAACCGCCGGCGGCCCGGTGAAGATCGGCGCGCTCAGCCCCGGCATCGTCATCACCGAATTGATGACCCGACCTTACGACGGCGACCCGGCCGGGTTGGAGCGCGCCAAGCGCGTGTTCAACATCCTGGGTGACCGGGTGGAGACGGTCACCCCCTGGCTGGCGGACAAGGTGCTGGCCAACACGAAATCGGGCGTGGTCATCAATTGGCTCACCCCGGCCAAGGCGGCCTGGCGCTTCGCCAGCGCCAGTTTCAACAAACGCAATCTATTCGACGACTGAGAGAGAGGCACGCAATGAGCGACATCCGTTTGACCGAGCAGCAACTGGCGCATTTCGAAACATTCGGCTATCTGGGCTTTCCGGGCCTGCTGGCCGACCGCGCCGAGCGCATCATCCAGGAGTTCGAGACCCTGTGGGCCAGGCATGGCGGCGGGCACGCCGGCAAGCCGCACGACGGCCAGGCGCGCTCGGCCATGGTCCAGTTCCTGGACCAGAGCGAATACCTATCCAGCCTGCTGGACGATCCGCGCATCCACGGCCTGGCGGCCAGCCTGCTGGGCGACGACTTTAACTACATGGGCAGCGACGGCAACTTTTACACCGGCGACACCCGCTGGCACTCGGACGGCTACGGCGGCCGCGGCGGCCCGCGCCACATCAAGATCGCCTTCTATCTTGACCCGCTGACGCGCGACAGCGGCGCGCTGCGCGTGATCCCCGGCAGCCACCGGCTGGGCGAGCCGTATGCCGACCAGTTGGAGCGCGAGATCAGCAAGAGCGACACCATTTGGGGCGTGCCCGGCAGCCAGGTGCCGGCCCAGGCGCTGGAGACCCAGGCCGGCGACGTGCTGGTGTTCAACCACGACCTCAAACATTCGGCCTGGGGCGGCTCGCAGCGCCGGCGTATGTTCACCATGAACCTGTGCCAGCGCTACCCCGAGGACAAGCTGGACTATCTGCGCGAATACCTGGGGCACGCCTCGCGCTTCTGGGTCGAGCGCACTTACGACGACACCATCGTGCGCACCGCCAGCCCGGCGCGCATGGTGCACTTGGAGCAGGTGATGGCCAATGACGGCCACCTGGCCGAGCTCAGCCGCCAGCGCCGCCTGGCCGACCCGGAGCCGGCGCGCGGCTAAGCCGTCCTCGGTTTGCCCCAAAACGAAAGACCCCAGGCGGTGCGCCTGGGGTCTTTCGTTTTGGGAACTTCTACCAATACACAGCCGGTTTGCGTTAGTCGCCAGCCGAAGCAGAAGGCATGGCCAGACCCGGCGCCACCTTGCGCGCATCTTCCATGGTCTTGGGCGTGCCATCCTTGCCGTGGGTCACAAACTCGGGGTAAGCCCAGGTGCCGTGCTCGTGCACGTCCATGCCTTCGATCTCACCCGCCAGCGAGATGCGCAGTGTGCCCGTGGCCTTCACGGCGTACATCAGCACGAAGGTGACGGCGATGGTCGCGATGGTGATCGCGCCGCTGCCGATGGCCTGCGCGATCAACTGTCCAAAACCGCCGCCATACAGCAACCCGGTGACCACCGTGCTGGTGTCAAACCCGGTGGGCGTGGGCAAACCATACGCGCCGGTGGCGAACAAGCCCAGCGAGAGCGTGCCCCAGATGCCGGCCACCATGTGCACCGGCACGGCGCCGATCGGGTCGTCGATGCGGAACCATTCCAGCAGATCGATGCCCCACACCACCACGATGCCGCCGCCGATGCCGATAAAGAAGGCGCCGAGCGGATCAACCCAGTAGCATGGGCAGGTGATGGCTACCAGGCCGGCCAGGAAACCGTTGACCGTCGTGCCCAAATCCCACTTCTTGGTGCGGAAATAGGAGATGAGCAGCGCCGCCATGCCGGCCGAGCAGGCCGCCAGGGTGGTGTTGAACGAGACGCGCCCGATGCCCTGAATATCCATGGCCGAGAGCGTGCTGCCCGGGTTGAACCCGTACCAGCCGAACCACAGGATCAGGCCGCCCAAGGCGCCCAGGATAATGTCGTGGGCCGGCATAGGCCCGCCGCCGTCGCGCTTGAAGATGCGGCCCAGGCGCGGCCCGAGCACGATGGCGCCCACCAGCGAGATGGCGCCGCCGATGGTATGCACCACGGTCGAGCCGGCGAAGTCACGGAAGCCAAGCGGCTGCATGACGGCCAGCCAGCCATCCGGGCCCCAGGCCCAGTGGCCGATGATCGGGTAGATGAAGCCGGTGACGCCCACGCTGTACAGCAGGTCGCCGATGAAACCGGTGCGGCCGACCATGGCGCCGGAGGTGATGGTGGAGCAGGTGTCGGCGAAGGCGAACTGAAAAACCCAGAAGGCCAGCACCGGCACGCCGGTGGCACCGTAGGTGGCCGGCAGCCCCATCAAGAAGAAGCCGCTGGTGCCGATGAGCGGGGTGCCCGACATGAACATGAAGGCGAAACCAAAGGCCCAGAAGGTGATGCCGCAGATGCAGGTATCGGCAATGCCTTCCACCAGGATGTTGATGGCTTCGCGCGAGCGCGCAAAACCGGCTTCGAGCATCTCAAAGCCAACCTGCATACAAAAGACCAGGAAGGCGGCAATCAACGTCCAGGCCGTGTTGATGGCGTTCATCTCCGGCGTGGGATCGACCCCCAGGCCGGCGGCGTGCACGGCCTTGGGGACAAAGGTGGTGATGAGCATCAAAACGATGCCCAGGCCGATGAGCTTGCCCAGCATCAGCACCGCCACCTGCTTCCGTTTGGCGGGATTGCGGAAGTTGGCGGCAAATCGGTTGCGAGCCTGCGAGAGTAGGTAAACCATTCTTCATCCTCCTTGAGAGAGACGGGTGTGAGTCGCCGAGACCCAAGCCGACCAACACACAAAAAACGCCCATAGCTCGACATAAGCTATGGGCGTCATGGCCCTAAGAGAACCTGCTGTTTATTTTGTTTTTGCGACAAGGCTGGAAATGTTTATTTCTTTTTTATTTCCGGTGTCAGGATAAGCGAGGTGAGCTAGCCGGGGCAACACCCAGAAAGACCATCTGTACAACCTCCGTCGCCGCGAAACACAACCCCCACCTGGGCCAGAGCGCGCCTAAAGCCACTGGCGGGCGCCGTTTCCTGCCAGAGTCGCCGCTGCCCCGCTGCCGGCCGGGGGACAGCGTGCAGCATAACGGCTTAGAGAGTGTCTTCAAAGAGGCGGGTTGACTGAATAAAATCGGCCGAGTAGGCTCAGGTTTATGGATCAGATAAACCGCAAGACCTACTCGAC
>JAYTFQ010000543.1:0-2875 GCA_043734225.1 Anaerolineales bacterium
CCCCTGCCGGCTCGATGCGATTTCTTCATAAAATTCCCCGTTGATCTGCGTTGTCAGCCCGCGCAGGCCAATGGTCGCGAGGAGCTTTCAAAGATGAAACTCGTTGGAACTGTTATCGGCGTGTTGTTGATCCTGGCGGGCGGTGTGTTTGCGCTGCAAGGGCTGAACATTCTGCTGGGCTCGTTTATGAGCGGACGCAGCGAGTGGCTGGTGATTGGGGTGGTGATGTTGGCGGCGGGCGCGGGGCTGCTGGCGGCGGCGAACTGGCCGCGGCGGTGAGTCGGCTCCGCTACGGTTTCCACACCAAGCCGGTGCAGCGCGCTGGCCCAATGGCTTGCGGTTTGGCGTCGGGCACATCCGGCCGCGGCAGCAGGCTGACGCCGGCCAGGTTGATGAGGGCCAGGGTGTGGCCGGCGAGCGACCAGGGGCCGGCCTGCGCGCCGGGCAGCCAGCGCAGCAATTGGCCGGCGGCCGAATAAATCCCTACCCCGTGTGCGCTGCTGCGGCTGTCGAAAAAACTCACGGCCAGGAACAGGCCATCGGCGGAGTAGGCCAGGCTGAACGGCGCCAGTCGCGGCTGAACGGGCGGCAGCAGTTTCAGGGCCGAGCCATCCAAACTCATCAGCCCCGCCCAGCCGGCGACTTGCTGCCCAACGCTCGTCAAGGCCGCCACCGCCAGCCGGTCACCGGCCGGCGACCAGGCCGGAAACAGGCTGATCGCGCCGGCGGTGGCGCCGGCCGGGAGAGCCGGCACACCCGGATCGATGCCGTTCAACGCCATGCGCGGGTAGTGACTGCCCAGATCAAGGACAGCCAGCCCATAGAGGGTCGCGTCGGTCGCACTGCGCACCGCGAAGACCAGATGCTGGCTATCGGCGGACCAGGCCGGGTTGTAACCCAGCGTCGCGCTGTAGACGGCCGGCCCACCCTGGGCCGGGATCACGCGCAGGGCAAAGCTTGAACCGGATGTGTCGCCAACGACCGCCGCCCAGGCGCCGTTGGGCGAGGGGACGTATAGGCTGTCGTCCGGCCAGAACGCCGTGCCGCCGGGCGCGCCCACCACCGTCAGACCCTGGTTGCCGGTGGTGTCGTTGCTGGAACGGTTGGGCCGGACCGAGGGGTACACGAACAAGTTATTTGTGGCCCATACCGGCGGCGTGCCATCGTCAAAGGAAGGGTCTTGATAAAGGCCGCCGGCATGATCCACCAGATCGACCGTGCCCAGCCAGCCCGCCAAGCGCAGCGTGAGAAAGCGGCCGTTGGGGGACCAGGCTTCGACGGGCGAGCCCGGCCACTCGCCATCCAGCAGCGGCGTGGCCTGCCCGCCCAGCGTGCCCAGGTAGGGGCCGGCCGGGCAGGTGAGCGCGAAGTCGGGCGTGAACGTCACTGGCAGTAAGGTCGGAAAACTAAAGCCGTCCTCTTCCAATTGCAGCTGGGTCGCGTCAGGCGTAAGACCCAGGCCGGCCGCCAGCCAGGCGGGGGCATTCGGGGCGGTGTTGAAGGCGTGCATCAGCCGCTGCTCCACGGTCAGGTCGCTGTGGGCCAGCAGCTTGTTGAGCAGCACCAGCGCCTGCGGCAGCGCCGGGGCCGAGCTGGCGTGCAGCAGCGGCACCGACCACAAATCGACGGGCCGATACAACGGGTTGGCGAGCTGCGCGCTGAGGACGCCGGGCGCGTCGATGCCCAGCCGGGCGGCCTCGCGTGCGATCATGGCATCCAGATAGGCGTTCTCGCCGTGCTGCAAGGTGTTGGGCGCCAACTGCTGCGCCACCACCACCAAAGCCTGCACCCCGGCGGCGTGGCGCACGGCATTGGTGGCGGCGGCGTTGGTGGGGTAGCCGCCGGCGAAGCTGGAGGCCAGACTGACCTGGTAAGCCGGGTAGGCGCTGGGATGGTCCAGAATCAATTGCAGCGTGAGCGAGCCGAGCAAATCGGCGTAGGGCGGCGGGCTGGCGGCCGAGGCCGGGTCGCCGGCGTCGAAGACAACCGCCACATGCAGCTCGGGCGGGCAGCCCCAATCGGCGCAGGCGCGCGCCAGCAGGCTGTCCAGGTCGCCGGCCAGCAGCACGGCCAGGTTGCCGTCGTCGCCATAGTAGCTCAGGTCCACCCGCTGGCCGTGCAGGTGCAGGCCATCGTCGCCGGTGAGCGCCGGCGGCGGGGCCTGGCGCCAGGCGCCCGACACAAACCGATAGAACTGCGGCATGGCGAAGGTGGCGGGCTGGCCGTCGGCCAGCACAAAGCCGCGCGCCACGTCCACGCGGGCCAGCGCCGGCGTCGCCACACCTGCACTGGGCGCAGGCGCCAGTGTTTGGAAATCGATCACCTGGCCGGGCTGCTCGTCCGAGCGCAGGCCGGGCAAGCGGATGGGCGTGGGCAGCCAGCCGTTGCGCAGGCGCTGCAGGTGGACGGCGCCCCAGCCGGCGCCGTCCTGGGCAAAGGTGGCGCCGAGGGTGTCCCAATCGCCGGCGAGGCGGGCGGCTTCCTGGGCGGCCACCACCTGCTCCACCGCCTGCTGGGTGCGGGCCAGCTCATAGCGCGGCAGGAGGAGAAGGATGGCCAGCGCGGCCACGGTGACCGCGCCCAGCAGCAGCCAGGTGCGGCGCGAGAGGCGCAGGGCGGCGGCGGGGTTGGGGCGCGCCGGGCGGCGTGGGGGCGTGTTCGGCGCCGGGTCGTCGGCGGCGGGCGCGGGGCCAAAGGTCCAATCGAGGTCGGGATTGACCATCGAGGATAGTTATACACCCTGGGGTGGAGGGCGAGATCAAATGCCTTAACACTAAGCTGGACTTTGTCCATTTTATTAAGTACCGAATCGCGATTTATCCGAGGGAAACGGCCTTTCTGCTACGACAAAACGCCAATTGGGCATGTCTTGTGG
>JAYTFQ010000544.1:0-4810 GCA_043734225.1 Anaerolineales bacterium
GGGGTGATCGCCACAGTCAGAGTGGCTGCCGAATGAGCGGCCAGGCTGGCGATGGTGCAAGTGATGGGCGAGCCAGTGATGGTCGAGCAGACGCCGCCAGCGGGCGAGTTGAAGTTATAGCTGCTGAGCTGCCAGCCGGGCGAGGCACTGGCGATGGTTCCCAGAGTATCCGTCAGCACAATGTTATTCGCCGCCGACGGCCCAGCATTCGACAGCACGACGGTATAACTGAAGAGCTCGCTTTGATAGATGGCGTTGGTGGAGGCGGTCTTGGTGACCGTCAGTTTGGTTAGCCGGTAGGCCAGGGTATACAGCTGCCGGTTGAGCGCGTACATGACCACCGTGCCGTCGCCGCTCAGGGAAGGGTTAAGAGCCGAGCCCACGGTCGCCGTCAGTTCTGCGCCCAACAGCGTGTCATAGATGCGCACTTGGCCGACATTCGGCGAGATGGAACCGATGCGTGTGCCGTCGCCGCTAATCGTCGGCTGATCGTTACCGATTTCCACCTGGCTGGTGGTTACGCGCGTGACGGTCATCCCTCCGCTGCCATCCACGTCCGCGTAGTAAATCTCGTGCAAGTTGCTCGGGTTTAGGATCGGCTGCGCGGGGACCGGTGTTCGGTTCGAGACGAAGGCAACCCGTTGGCCGACGCCATCGATCGAGGGTTCCCCGGTCGTGCCAGAAGTGGTGTCAGACAACTGCGTGAAAGTCACCGGCCCGCTGGGGCCGACGTTGGCCAGGAATACTTCGCGATTGTTGTCGCCGTTGGCTGAGTGAACCGTATCCAGGTTGTGGTCGGAGACAAACGCAATGCGGGTGCCGTCGTCGTTGATGCGCGGCTGGTCGTTGACACCGCCGGCAGTATTGGTGACCTGGGTAAACGTGATGCCGCCAACGGGCAGGATCTGAGCCCGGAAGATTTCGGTGTTGCCGTCGGGGTTGGTTCCGAGGAAATCACGGTCTGAGGCAAAGGCAATGTACCGACCATCGCCGCTGATCGACGGCAGGATATTGAAGCCCTTGGTAGTGTGCGTCACCTGCCTCAGCACGGCCGTGTTGACGTCATAATAGTAGATTTCGAAATTTTGATCCGGGTTTTCGCCCACCAGGTCGCGGTCGGAGAAGAAAACAACGCGTGCGCCGGCTCGGTCAATGGAGGGCGAGAGGTTGAAGCCGCCCAGGATGCTGCCGGTGGAGCTGGTGATCTGCGTGACGCTCAAACCGCCAGTGTCGCTGATCAGCAGGTAGACTTCAATATTACCGTCCGGATTGTTGCCGGTGGTATTGGCCGTCGACCAGTACGCCACACGCGTGCCATCACCGTTCAAGCTGGGCTCGTTGTTGATGCCAACGGTGGAGGTGGTGACCTGCACCGCGGCGGCAGGCGGATCAACGGCGGCCAGCGCCGGCGCCAGCGGCTGGAGGGCAAGCTCTGGCGGAACCGCATTAACTTTCACTGTCATCACTGCGGCCGGCCGGCCCTGGCTGGAGGGAAGAGTAGGTCGCGCGCTGGCGCTGCTGCTGGCCGCGCCGCTGTCGCCGGCCGTACCGCTGCTGATGGCCGGCAGGTAAAGCGAGTACTTCTGGGCCACCTGGCCTGAGTCGACTTGAATGGCCTGTTTCACAACCACATTTCGGTTCTGGGGGCAGAGTTCGCCCGCAACGGTCAGCGTGACCGTATAGGTGCCGTTGGCGGAAAACGTGTGCTGCACTGCTTGACCCAGAAAGGTGGGCGGGATGGGCAGCGGGCTGTCGCCGAAGGACCAGGTATACGTCAGGGCGCCGCTGCCAGCCGAAACCGAGCCGAAGAAACCGGCCGGGACGGTGGGCGAAACGGGGTTTTGACTGACCGTGATGGTCGGGTTCAGGGGCCAAACGCATGAGACGCCGTGCACGCGGAACGGCGGACTGACGGCCAGCGCCGCCGCCGTTTGTACGGGGCCGACCGGCACAAACGGGACCACCCGGACACGGAAGCGGGCGTCATCGCTGACGGGCTTGTCTTTTTGGACATTCCAAAAAAAAGTGCCGGTTTGGCCCAGGCGGCTGGTGGCGGTGATGGGGCTGGGCGACCCCGGGGCGGCCGAGGCCGTCAGCCAGTGGCTGCCGCCGTCGACGGAGTATTGAAAGGTTGTGGTAAGAATTCTATTGCCAGGCGCGTTGAGGTCGTTGCTCTTGCGCGAGCCGTTGGCATCATACAGCGTGTACGAAACAGTTACGGTCGGCTGATTGGGCCCACCCAGGATTTCTGAGGCGGAGTTGGCGTAGCCGTCGGCCGTGGTGCCGGGCCGCTGAACGTATAAGTAAGTCGGGTTGTTTGGCAGTGAGAGAGTTGGGACAAAGGCGTCGCTCAGGTGCGACGGGTTGACGCTGCCGTTGCGGTAGTAGCCGTTGCAGCAAGCGCCTTTTTGGCTTAGCGCCAGGTCCATGTGGCCGTCGCCATTGAAGTCGCCCCAGGCCAGGCCGGTCGTCTGGTATGAGTCGTTGGCGGTCCACAGCCAAAATAGACGCGGTTGACCCACGGTGCTGCCTAAATTGCCGAAAACTTGCGCCGGTTGGCCATTATTGCCAACCGCCAAATCCAGCTGGCCATCGTTATTCCAGTCGCCCCAGGCGATGGCCGTGGTGCTCCACTGAGTGGGCGAGTTCCAAATGGGCGCGGATTGCAAATGGCCGCTGATATTTTCGTAAATGTGCGTGCCCTGGTCGCGGGTGCCCATTGCCAGATCTACAAATCCGTCAACATTGAAATCGCCCCAGGCCAGGCTGGTGGTGTGCGAATGGGTGCCGGAGTTCCAGATCGAGGAAAACGTGCCGTCGATGTTGTTGTGATAAAGCTGCACCGGCTGATTGTCAAAGGCGACTGCAAAATCGGAATAATGGCTGTGTCCGGTATCTGCGCAGGCAATGGCCTGCACGTTGCCGGTATCCGAGGTAGTAAAACTCGGCGAGGCGGCCAGCGCGCCGCCCTGGTTCAGGTACAGCGCTACCCCGCCTCCGTTGGAACCGACGAGTAAATCCAGCCGGCCGTCGGAGTTGACGTCGCAGAACGCCACCACGTGGTTGGGACCGTTTGGCGCGGCGGCGGACCAGGCGGTGACGGTCTGTCCGGATAAATACAATTGGGCTTCCACCGCCGTGCCGACGGCGATGTCCAGGCTGCCATCTCCATTCACGTCGCCCAGGGCGATGGTCTGTGGGCCCGGGCCGCTCGGCAGCTGCAATTGCGCCGGAAAGTTACCAGCAGTGTTGTAGTCGATCTCCGTGCCCTGCACCGGCAAGGGGGCGGCGCCAAACACCATGTCGATGGTGCCGTTGGTGTCGGCGTCTCCAACCGCCAAGCTGCTGGCGGCCTGTGAATTGCCGTTCACCTGGATCAGGTTGGCCGAGAGGTGCGAACCAAACGAGTCGAACAGCAGGCTGGGCGCGTCTCGGTTGGATAGGCTCAATTGCAGGTCGCCACTGGTGTCAATCTGCTCAGCGCGCAGGCTCCAAATCTGGCCCGCGATTGTGCTGGCGGCGAGTGGATTGGCCTGATCGATCGTGCCTTGCTGGTTGAGATACACCTTAGGTATCTCATCCGCCACTGCCAAATCCAGGGCGCCATCGCCGTTGAAATCACCCCAGGCCACGGATAATGGTGAGAGGAACTTTGTCGTGCGGAAAGGCGCCATGGGTGAATCAAACACGCCATTCCCCAAATCGCGATAGACGCGCGCCTCTTTTTGCAGCGGGAAAGCTGCTGCCAGGTCGAGCAAACCGTTGCCGTCATAGTCCCCCCAGGCAAAGTCATAGGGCAAGAACGGCACGTTGTTGTCGACGACGATGGGGGCTGTAGTGGTAAAGACGCCGCTGCCGTTGTTGCGCAGAATTTCAATGACATTCGGGAAGACACCCACCGCCAGGTCAATCCTGCCGTTGTTCTCAACGTCCGCCGGGCCCAGTGCAGCCGTGGCCGCGTGGCTGACGCAATTGGGCGAGCGGGCAAAATTGCCGCTGCCATCGTTGACGAACAATTGCACCGGACAATCGGCGTTAAGGGTATTCGTGCTGGCGATAATATCTAGGTTTTTGTGGCCGGTAAAGTCGCCCACCGCGATGCGCACCATCTGATAGTCGGTGACGAAGCTGCCCATCTGGGCAAAGCTGCTGGCCGCCGGGCCGTAGAGGTACGTTGTTCCGGAAGTCACGGCTGTGCCGTTTAGGCTGCTGCCAACTGATGCAATTTCCAGCTTGCCATCGTGGTTTATGTCGGCCCAGCGAACACCATAGGCCGGGCGATGGCTGCTAAAGTTGTTCCAATAGGGCTTGAGCTGCCCATTTTGATTGATGTAGACCGAGACGCCCAGTGATGAGCCAAGCACCAGGTCCAATTGCCCATCGCCGTTAAAGTCTCCCCAATCCTGGCTGAGCGTGCCGCCGACATCGGACGAAAACCAGGTTGGGGCGCTGGCCAGGCTCGGCTGCCCGAGTTGGCTGATTTGGGCCCGAACGGTAGTCAAAACATCGGGCGTGCTGGCGGCACCTTGGGCGCCGTTCAGGGCGTAGGTCGCAAAAGCGCGATTCTTGAAGACGGTGCCGTCGGTTTGGCCGACGACGCGCCCAGTAAAGACCAGCTGAATGGTGCCCTGAGGCGCCAGCGAACCAACGGTCCAGCTCAGCTCCGTGGTGACAGTCACCAGCAAGGTGCCCCCCGTCGGCTCGGGCACCTGCTGTTCGGTGAAGATTGGCTCACACGGGTTCAGGCACGTGACGGAGTCGAGCGTGGCCGGCGGCAGCACGTCGAATATGGAAATACCTGTGGCGGCGT
>JAYTFQ010000545.1:0-5205 GCA_043734225.1 Anaerolineales bacterium
CAGCTCGCAGTGTGTTCGATCGATGAAGATCTTCATCTGGAGGCCTCCTCAAGGCGTCATTTCCTTGGTCAACAGCGTGTCGGCCCAGTTATTCACCCTGGTCCAATCGCGAAAGTCACCCACGGGCGCTTTGAGCGCCTTGACCATCAGTTGGTCGAAAAGCGACAATCGCGTCGGATCAATCCGGCCGGGAAAAAAGACATGTGCCACGGGCAAGACCAGCGGCCGCAGAGGATCGAGATACGCTTCGCGCTTGCGACGGCTTTGTTCGTCGCCGCCCCGGTTGAGCCCGTGGACAGTGAAGAGAGCGACCCGCACGAGTCGCAGCGTGGCCTGATTGGTGTTCAGGAAGGTGACGGCTTCCGGCAGCCAGGCGCCCTGACGGATGGCGCTGCCGATGATGACCGCCTGGTACCCTTTGACACTCGGGTTGTCTTTGATGGGCTCAACCATAACCAGAAAACCGCGCTTTCTGAGTGCCAGGGCGATGGTTTCCGCCACGGTAACGGTTGTGCCTGAGCGTGTAGCGTAGGTGATCAGAATGCGGTTGTTCACGGCCAACTCCAATCAGCCCCCGGTGCCGATCGCGCGCACATAGCTGGCGCGCTCGAAGGCCGCCGGGTAGGACACTGATTTCTGACTCACGCTGCCGCACATTTGCGTGATGGAGTCGTATTCGTGCGCCTCCATCCAGCTCAACATTCGGCCGCGCACGTCGCTCAAGTGCGAAATCCCGTGCGTCAGCAGCGCGGAGGCCATCATCACCACCTTGGCGCCGGCCAGCACGCCCTTAAGCGCGTCCTCGGCGTTGTGCACCCCGGTGGTCAGGGCCAGGTCCACCGCCACCCGCCCATACAGCAGGGCGATCCAGCGCAGCGGCACGGCCAAAGCCTGGTGCTCGTCCGGCGTGCTCAGGTTGAGGTGCGCCACCACATCCAGCGTGTCCAAATCGATATCGGGCTGATAAAAGCGGTTGAACAGCACCAGCCCATTGGCGCCGCAATCCGCCAGGCGCCGCGCCATATTGGGCAGGGCGCTGAAGTACGGGCTGAGCTTCATGGCAATCGGGATGGAGACGGTCTGGCGCACGTCCACCAGCAAGTTGGCGTACATGTCCTCCACAACGTCGCCGCACAGATTGGCGTCGACCGGTACGTAGTACAGGTTCAGCTCCAGCGCATCGGCGCCGGCCTCCTCCATCAGGCGGGCATACTTGATCCACTGCCGGTGCTGGGAATTGACCACCGCTCCGGCGCCGGTGGAAACACCGTTGAGGCTGGCGATGATGGGGATATTCACCGCCGCCTTCGCCTGGCGGATGTGATTGAGGTAACCTTCGGGGCCCAGCCGGTAGGCCGAGGCATCCGGGAAGTAGGACAGCGCCTCCGGGTAGCTCTCGGAGCCGGCGGTCAAAAATTGGTCGAGCGCCTGACTCTCGGCATTGATCTGTTCTTCAAACAGCGAATACAGCACCACGGCGCCCGCGCCGGCATCTTCCATGCGGCGCAGGTTGTCAAGCGTGCGCGACAAGGGCGAGGCGGAAGGCACCAGCGGGCTGTCGAGCTTGAGACCGAGATAGGTGGTCGAAAAATCAGGCATTGTCACCTCTAGGCTTGCCCGGCTAATCGTTCGTAAGTCTTCCAGCGCTCGGCCACGTCTGCCTTCGCCAGCGCCAGCAAGCGCTCGGCCTCCGCCGGCTTGGTCTGGGTGAGCAGCTTGAAACGCGTTTCGGCATACATATACTCGGCCAGGGGCAGGCTGGGCGCCTTCGAATCAAGTGTCATGGCGCTTTTGCCGGTGGCGGGCAGGTCCGGGTTATAGCGATACAGCGGCCAGTAGCCGGACAGGGCAGCTTTCTTTTGTTGATCCAGGCCATGCCGCAGGTCGTAGCCGTGCGCGATGCAGTGGCTGTAGGCGATGATGAGCGACGGCCCGTTGTAGGCTTCCGCCTCCTGGAAGGCCTTGATGGTCTGAGCGTCATTGGCGCCCATGGCCACGTGCGCCACGTAGACGTTTTCATAGGCTATGGCCAGCAGACCGAGATCTTTCTTGGGCCGCGATTTGCCGCCGGCCGCAAATTTGGCCACCGCCGCCCGCGGCGTGGACTTTGACATTTGGCCGCCGGTGTTGGAGTAGACCTCGGTGTCGAGCACCAGGACATTGACGTTGCGACCGGAGGCCAGCACGTGGTCCAGGCCGCCATAGCCAATGTCGTAGGCCCAGCCGTCGCCGCCCACGATCCAGATGCTGCGCTTGACCAGCACATCGGCCAGGCTGAGCAGTTGGCGCGCGTCCGCGCGGACGGCCTCGGCCAGGCTGCTGTCGTTCACCAGCTTGGGCAGCTTGAGTTTGAGCAATTGCACCCGCTCGCGCTGCTCAATAATCTCCGTGTCGCTGGTTTGACCGCCCTGGACCAGACTGGCGGCCAGGTCGGCGCCCACCACTGTCCCCAGCCGTCCCAGTAACTCGTGGGCAAATTCGGTCTGTTTGTCGATGGTCAGCCGGAAGCCCAGACCGAACTCGGCGTTGTCCTCGAACAGCGAGTTGGCCCAGGCCGGGCCGCGCCCCGCCTTATTTTGCGACCAGGGCGTGGTGGGCAAGTTGCCGCCGTAGATGGACGAGCAGCCGGTGGCGTTGGCGATCAGCGCCCGCTCGCCAAACAGTTGTGATAACAGTTTGAGATAGGGCGTTTCGCCGCAGCCGGCGCACGCCCCCGAGAACTCAAACAGTGGCTGCAATAGCTGCGAGTCCTTGACCGTGTTGAGATTGAGCCCGCGCCGATCGATCTCGGGCAGACCGAGGAAAAAGTCCCAGTTGGCGCTTTCCGCTTCACGCAGCGGCGGCTGGGCCGTCATGTTGATGGCCTTCAGGCGGCTTTCGCTCTTATTCTTGGCCGGGCACACCTCGAAACACAGCGCGCAGCCGGTGCAGTCTTCCGGGGAAATTTGCAGGGTGTAGCGCTGGTCGGCGAATTCCTTCCAGCGGGCCGGGGCGGACTGGAACGTGGCCGGCGCGCCGGCCAGGCTGTCCGCCGGGTACACCTTTTCACGGATGACCGCGTGCGGGCAGACCAGCACGCATTTGCCGCACTGGATGCAGACCGCCGGGTCCCAGGCCGGCATTTCCAGCGAGATGTTGCGCTTTTCCCACTGGGAGGTGCCGGTCGGGTAGGTGCCGTCGACCGGCATCAGGCTGACGGGCAGGTCATCGCCGTGGCCGGCGATCATGACCGAGGTGAACGCTTGCACAAAGGCCGGCGCCTGGACGGGCACGGACCGGCGCAGCTCGATCTGGCTGCCGGCGGTCTCGGGAACCTGCACCTCATGCAAGTTGGCCAGGGTTTGGGTAACGGCTTCGAAATTGCGCTGGACCACAGCCTCGCCGCGCTTGCCGTAAGATTTCTCAATGGCGTGCTTGATGGCCGCGATAGCCGCCTCGCGCGGCAGCACGCCGCTGATGGCGAAAAAGCAGGTCTGCATGACGGTGTTGATGCGCCCGCCCATGCCGGCGGCCTGGGCCACCATGACCGCATCGATCACATAAAAGCGCAAGTGCCTGTCCAGGATCTTCTCCTGGATCGGGCGCGGCAGGTAGTCCCAAACTTCCTCCGGCCCATACGGGCTGTTCAGCAGAAACACCGCGCCCGGCGCAGCCTGCTCCAGCACATCGAAGCGCTCCAGGAAGCTGAATTGATGGCAGGCGACGAAATTGGCCGCGCGAATGAGATAGGGCGCGTGAATGGGGCGCGGCCCAAAGCGCAAGTGCGAAGTGGTTTTTGAGCCGGACTTCTTCGAGTCGTAGACGAAGTAGCCCTGAGCATAGTTGGGCGTGTCCTCGCCGATGATCTTGATCGAGTTCTTGTTGGCGCCCACGGTGCCGTCGGAGCCGAGCCCAAAGAAGATGGCGCGGGTGACGTCGTCGGTTTCGATGGTGAAGGCCGGATCGTAATCCAGGCTGCTGCCGCTGACATCGTCGTTGATGCCCACTGTGAAGTGGTTCTTGGGCGCGGCTTTGGCCAGCTCGTCGTAAACGGCTTTGACCATGGCCGGGGTGAATTCCTTGGATGACAATCCATAGCGCCCGCCAATGACGCGCGGCAGCGGACCGGCGGCCCAATACTCGCTGAGCGCGGTGACGACATCCTGGTAGAGCGGCTCGCCGCTGGCACCCGGCTCCTTGGTGCGGTCCAGCACCGCAATGGACTTGGTGCTGGCGGGCAGAGCAGCGACGAACTGCTCGGAGGCGAACGGCCGATACAGGCGCACCTTGAGCACGCCGGCCTTCTCACCCGCCGCGCCCAAGTGCGCCGCGGTTTCTTGGGCCGTCTCGGCGCCGGAGCCGATGACCACAATCACGCGCTCGGCGTCTGAGGCGCCGGCGTAGTCAAACAGGTGATATTGGCGGCCGGTGAGGCTCGCGAAGTGGTCCATGGCAGCCTGGACGATGGCCGGGCAGGCGAGTATGTACGGGCTGCAAGCCTCGCGCGCCTGGAAGGCGACATCCGGGTCCTGGGCCGTGCCGCGCAGGGTGGGCCGGTCGGGCGTCAAGGCGCGGGCGCGATGGGCGCGAACCAGGTCATCGTCGATCATGGCCCGCAGGTCCTCGTCGGCCAGGGCCTCGATCTTCATCACCTCGTGCGAGGTGCGGAAGCCGTCAAAAAAGTGCACGAACGGAACCCGCGCCTGCAATGTGGCCGCGTGCGCGATCAGCGCGAAGTCCATCACTTCCTGCACCGAATTGGAGGCCAGCATGGCCCAACCGGTGGCGCGCACGCCCATCACGTCTGAATGGTCTCCAAAAATGGATAGGCCCTGGGTGGCAATCGAGCGCGCGGCGACGTGAAAGACCGTCGGGATCAATTCGCCGGCGATCTTGTACATATTCGGCACCATCAGCAGCAGGCCTTGCGAGGCCGTAAAGGTGGTGGTCAGCGAACCGGTGTGCAGCGCGCCATGCACCGCGCCGGCCGCGCCGCCCTCGCTCTGCATTTCGACCACCAGCGGCACGGTGCCCCACAAGTTGGTCTTGCCTTCCGACGACCATTGGTCCGACAGCTCGCCCATGGCCGAGGAGGGCGTGATTGGAAAGATGGCGATGACTTCGTTGAGCTTGTGGGCGACCAGCGCCGCGGCTTCGTTGCCATCAATGGTCATTGTCTCGCGTTGGGTCATGGACTGCCTCTCTAACGTTTCGGTTTGAACCATA
>JAYTFQ010000546.1:0-1597 GCA_043734225.1 Anaerolineales bacterium
AACGGCGTCGGGGGCAAGTGTTGGGGATTGGGCGTTGCGCCAGCAAAGTTGGTCACGGGACGAATACGGGCGTAGTGGCCGGTGGCGAGATAGGCGGCATCCATCGACAGCGCGCGCTTGAGCAGGAAGTCCCAACGAATGTGACGGTTGCACTCAATGCACGGGTTTGGCGTGATGCCGGCGACATAGCTTTCAACAAAGAAATCCACCACGTGCGCCTTGAACGGCGCCTGGGCATCCAGCACATAAAACGGAATGTCCAGGATCTCCGCCACGTGCCGCGCCTGGGCGATGGAATCGGGCGAGCAGCAGCGGTTATAGGCGCTGCCAGGCTGGTCCGGCTCGCCCCACAGCCGCAGCATCAGACCGACCACGTCATAGCCCTGTTGTTTGAGCAGCGCAGCCGCCACCGAGCTATCCACGCCGCCGGACATCGCGACGACTACGCGCAGCCCGGCGTCGGTCATGCGACCCCCACTAGGGCCGCGGCCCGCATTTTGCTAACAATCCCGGGCAGCGTTTCCAGCAGGCGGTCAATGTGCGCCTCGCTGGTTGGCCGCCCAACGGTCACCCGCAGCGAGCCCAGGGCCAGGGCGTGCGGCAGGCCCAGTGCCAGCAGCACCTCCGATGGCTCCGGGTCGCCCGTCTTGCAAGCTGAACCGGATGAAGCGCCGATACCGGCCAGATCCAGGTGCATCAGCAGTTCGTTGCCGTCAATGCCGGCCAGCACGAAAGAAGCGTGGTTGGGCAGGCGCTGACTGGCATCGCCGGTCAGGGCGCTGTCGGGCACCGCGGCCAGCACGCCGGCGATCAGGCGATCCCGCAGGGCGCTGAAACGCGCGTTGTGGTCATTACGCTCTGCGGCGGTGATCTTGAGCGCTTCGGCCAGGCCGACTATGTAGGGGACATTCGAGGTGCCGGCGCGCAGGCCATTCTCGTGTGCGCCGCCGGTTTGAGTGGGCAGCAGCGGCTGGCCCTCGCGGACGTACAACGCGCCAACACCCTTGGGCCCATAAAACTTGTGCGCGCCCAGCGCCAGGTAGTCAACGCCCAAACGCTGCACATCCAGGTGCAACTGGCTGGCAGCCTGCACCGCATCGGTGTGAAAGCGCACACCCCGCTCGCGGCAGACGGCAGCCAGCTCCGCCAGGGGCTCAATGGTGCCAATTTCGTTGCAGGCATACATGATTGAGACCAGCGCCGTGTCCGGCTGGATGGCGCGCGCCAGGTCTTCCGGCGAAACCAGGCCGGCGCTGTCGACGGGCAAGACCGTCAGCCTAAAGCCAAAGTGATCGCGCAGTTGGCGCAGCGTGCTCAGCACGGCCGAGTGCTCGATGGGGCTGGTAATCAGATGCGCCGCGTCGCTGGCCTCACGCGCGGCCAAGGCAGCGCCGCGCAGGGCCAGGTTATCGGCTTCGGACCCGCCGCCGGTGAAGATGATCTCGCCTGTCCGGCAGTTGAGCACGGCCGCCACGTCTCGGCGGGCGCCTTCCAGGGCGCGCTCGGCCTGTTGGCCCCAGCGGTGCACCGAAGACGGGTTGCCGAACTCCGTCGCGAAGTAAGGCTGCATTGCGGCCAACACCCGCGGGTCCACCGG
>JAYTFQ010000547.1:0-6617 GCA_043734225.1 Anaerolineales bacterium
TTGATTTCTTTGCTACCCTTGCCGGAGCGACACCCGGCTGAGTCGTTACCTCGAGATTCAATACGATTTCTCGCGTATAATCACTTATCTCTTCAAGAACATTGTTGGAGCCAACACCGTATGACGACCAAGAAGACCACCGCGCCCGCGCGCGGGAAAAAGACTGCTGGCGAGCCCCGTCCCGCGGCCGGACAGCCGGCTCGCCCCACCACCGGCGCCGAAATCCGGCGCTCCTTTCTGGACTATTTCGCCTCGCAGGGCCACGCCATCGTGCCTTCGGCCTCCCTGGTGCCCGCCGGCGACAAAAGCCTGCTGTTCACCAACTCGGGCATGGTCCAGTTCAAGGATGTTTTCCTGGGCCAGGACACCCGGCCCTACACGCGCGTGGCCGACTCGCAGAAGTGCATGCGTGTGGCCGGCAAGCATAACGATCTGGAAGATGTCGGCCGCGACAACAGCCACCACACCTTCTTTGAGATGTTGGGCAACTGGTCGTTCGGCGATTATTACAAACGCGAAGCCATCGGCTGGGCCTGGGAGCTGCTCACCGAGCGCTGGGGCCTGCCAAAGGACAAGCTGTGGTCCACCTGTTTCGAGGACGAGAAGGGCATCATCCCGCGTGACGATGAGGCCGCCGACATCTGGCGCGCCCAGCCCGGTTTCGATCCCACCCACCAGCTCTTTTTTGGCCGCAAGGACAATTTTTGGGAAATGGCCGAGCTCGGCCCCTGCGGACCGGACAGTGAAATTCACATCGACCGCGGCCAGGCCTTTTGCGACAAGCAGGACGTGCCCGGGCATGTGTGCCAGGTGAATGGCGACTGCCCGCGCTACCTGGAGCTGTGGAACCTGGTGTTCATCCAGTACAACCGCACCGGCCCCACCGCCGCCGATCTCCAGCCGCTGCCCAAGAAACATGTCGACACCGGCATGGGCCTGGACCGCATCGTCTCGGTCATCCAGGGCGTCGATTCAAACTACAAGACCGACCTGTTCACCCCCATTCTGGATACCATTCAGCAGATGGCCGGCCACAGCGCTGAAGAGCGCGAGGCCAGCTTCACGCCTTACCGCGTCATCGCCGACCACGGGCGCGGCGCCGCCTTCCTGATTGCCGATGGCGTCCAGCCCGGCAACACCGGGCGCAACTATGTTTGCCGCATGATCATCCGCCGCGCCGCCCGCTTTGGCGCCAAGATTGGTTTCAACGAACCCTTCCTGGCCGGCGTGGCCGAGAGCGTCATCGAAGAATACGGCGCCGACTACCCCGAGTTGACGCGGGCGCGCGAAGTGATCCTGCGCACGCTCACCCAGGAAGAACAGCGCTTCCAGCGCACGGTGGATGTGGGCATTGCCAATCTGAACGCGCTGCTGTCGGATCTGGCCGAGCACGGCGAAAGCACGCTATCCGGCGAGGAAGCCTTCAACCTGTATGCCACTTATGGCCTGCCGCTGGAGATCACCCGCGACGTGGCCGAAGAACGCGGCTTGAAAGTGGACGTGACCGGCTTTGACGCCGCCCGCGAAACCCACGCCGAAGCCTCGCGCACCGAGTTGGGCGCGGCCAGCCCTGAAGACGTGGCGCTGTACCGCGGCCTGCTGCAAGATTTGCAGGCCAAGGGCCAGCTTGGCCCAGACGCCGTCGAGTACGATCCGTACAACGAGCTTGAATTCGAAGAGCCGCTGCTGGCCATTCTCAAAGACGGCCAGCGCGTCTCCAGCGCCCGCACCGGCGACAAGGTTGAAGTCGTCTTCCCGCGCACCAACTTCTATGTGGCCTCCGGCGGCCAGGTGGCCGATACCGGCGCCATTGCCCTGTTCCGGCCCGATAGCGACGAGCCGGTGTGGGAGATTCAAGTCTCCGAAGTGCGCCGGCCCATCGCCGGCCTGATCATTCACATCGGCGAGGTCACCCGCGGCACGCCGCACGAAGGCGACGTGGCGCTGGGCGCGGTGGACGCCGACCGGCGCTGGGACATCATGCGCAACCACTCCGCCACGCACCTACTGCAATCGGAGCTGCGCTATGTGCTAGGCGATCATGTGCGCCAGGCCGGCAGCCTGGTGGCGCCCGACCGGCTGCGTTTCGACTTCACCCACCAGGGCCTGCTGACCCAGGAGCAGATCGACAAGGTCTCGCGCTCGGTGAATGACGCCATCCTGGCCAACTACCCGCTGCACATCGAATATATGGAGCGCCAGGCCGCCATCGACGCCGGCGCCACCGCGCTGTTTGGCGAAAAGTATGGCGCCACCGTGCGCACCGTGCGCATTGGCGAGCCGGAGCCGTTTAGCTTTGAGCTATGCGGCGGCGCGCATGTAGTGGAGACTGCCGACATCGGGCCATTCATCATCGTGGGCGAGGAAGCCGCCGCCGCCGGGGTGCGGCGCATCGAGGCCGTCACCGGCCGCGCCGCGCTGGACCTGATTCATGGCCGGCTGAGCGTGCTGGATAATGTGGCCACCTACCTCAAGGCCAGCCCGGCCGACGTGGACCGGCGCGTACTCACCCTGCTGGACGAGCACCAATCCGACCAGAAGGAAATCGCCCGGCTGCGGCGTGACCTGGCCCAGCACGAGTTGGAGACGCTGCTGCACAACGTGGTTGAGGTACAGGGCGTGCCGGTGCTGGCCGGCAGCATCCAAAACGTGGACGCCGACACGCTGCGGCCCATGACCGACTGGTTCCGGGCGCGCGTGCCCTCCGGCGTGGTGGTACTGGGCTCGGTCTTTGAAAATCGCCCGCACTTCGTGGCCTCGGTCACTGAAGACCTGGTGAGCCGCGGGCTGGATGCCGGCAAGCTGGTGAAGGCCGTGGCCAAAGTCGTGGGCGGCGGCGGCGGCGGCAAGCCCACCCTGGCCCAGGCTGGCGGCAAAGATCCCAGCCGTCTGGCGGAAGCCCTGGCCCAGGTGCGGCCGGCGGTGGAAAGCGCGCTCGCCGCGAAGTGAGCTTGAGCTAGTCTGGTGAAAGAGCAAGTCCTTCACCTCGATCTCAACGACGACTACAACTCGGCCCGCGACAAGATGGGTTGGGCCCAAACTGCGCGCGTGCTGCTGGTCTGGCCGCCCGCCGGCCGGGTGCTGGCGCGCCGCATTGACCTGGTGATGCTGGCACGCCACGCGCGCCGGCTGGGAGCGCAGTTGGCGCTCATCACCACCGACCCACTCGTGCGCGACCATGCCCGCGACCTGGGCCTGCCGGCCTTTGCCTCGGTGGAGGCCAGTCGCGGCCGGCCCTGGCGCGACCGCACTCCCAAAGAGCTGGCCCCGCCCCGGTCGCGGTTGGACCGCAGCACGCTGCGGCCGGCGCCGAGTTTCCAACCCATCACCTGGCCGGCCTGGGTGCCGTGGCTAGTGAAAAGTGTGGTGTTCCTGGCCGCGCTGGGCGGCCTGCTGGCGCTGGCCGCTGCGGTGGTGCCAGGCGCCAGCGTCACGCTCACGCCTGCCCGCCATCCCCTATCCACCGTGGTCGAAATCGTGGCCGACCCCACCATCACCAGCACGCAAAGCACCCGCGTGCCGGCGCGGCTGATGCGCGTGGAAGTGGAGACCACCGGCCACACCGCCACCACCGGCCTGGCCGAAGTGCCCAGCGTGCCCGCGGCCGGATCGGTGGTCTTTACCAGTCTGGATGGCGTGGTGAGCTTCATCCCAATCGGCACCGGCATGCGCACCACCAGCGGCAGCCCGGTGCGCTTCAAGACTCTGCAGACCGTCAGCATTGATCCACGCGTGGGCGCCACCGTGGTCGTGGGCATCCAGGCCATTGACCTGGGGCCAGTGGCCAATGTGGCTGCCGGGCAGATCAACGCCATCGATGGTCCACTCGGGCTTGAGCTGGCCGTCACCAACCCCGCTCCCACCGGCGGGGGGGCGCGCTCGCAGAAATCCGCAGTCAGCGACGACGACCGCGCGCGCCTGCACACACAGCTGCTGGCCCAACTCCAGGGCGATGCGCTCAACGCGATTCAGAGCCAGCTGGGTCCGGCGGAGTTCCTGGCGACCGATTCGATTACAGTGACGGATGAACTCGCCCAGACTTATGATCGATCCGTGGGCGAACAGGCCGACGCGCTGCAGTTGACCTTGCGCGCAGCCTTCAGCGGCTTGGTAATTGCCAACACTCCCGCGCAGCAGGTGGCCGCCGCCGCCCTGGCGGCCCAGGTGCCGCGCGGGCAAAGCCTGGTGCCCGGCTCGGAGAGTTATGTGCGCGAGACGAACCTGACCACCGGCGCCGATGGCCTGGCGCGCTTCAGCATCGACGCGCAGGGTGTGGCTGCGCCGGTGATCTCGCCCGACAATGTGCGCCAACTGGTGGCCGGCCAGCCGATTGACGAGGCGCAGGTGCGCCTGGCGACCGCGCTGCCGGTCAGCGGCGCGCCGGATATCGTCGTCCAGCCGGAATGGTTTCCGCGCCTGCCCTGGATGCTGTTTCGGATCAACGTTGTGATTACGCCTGCCGGCTGACCGATGCGCGCGTTAGGTGTCGATCCGGGCGAGAAGCATATTGGGCTGGCTGTGTCCGACGACACCGGCCTCATCGCCCGACCGCTGGCCACCCTGCGGCACATTAGCCGGACTGAAGATGCCGCCCGGATCGCCGCCGCCGCCCAGGCCCAGGCCGCCGGGCTGATCGTGTTGGGTTACGCCCTGGACGGCGAGGGCCGGCCCGGCCCGCAAGCCCGCCATGCGGAGAAATTGGCCGAGGCCTTGCGCGCCCTGACGCCACTGCCGGTGGCGCTGCACGACGAAAGCTATTCCAGCCAGGAGGCAGCCGACGGGCTGCGCGCTGCCGGCAAAACCCGCCGCGCGCGGCGCGAGCAGATCCACGCCGCCGCGGCCGCCACACTCTTACAGAGCTACCTAGATGAGCATCCGCGAGAAACGCCGCCAGTCTAATCTGGCCGCCCGTTTTTTCTTGTTTATCCTGGCCGCGGCGGCGGTGGCCGTGGCCGGCATTCTGGCCCTCACGCTGCTGCCTGGCCTGGCGGCCAGCCGCCTCGGCACGGGCAGCCCCAGCCTGAACCCGGCCGAGCGCACGCTGCTGGCCGCCTACCTCACCGCCCACTGGGGCGACCTGGACGCGCCGGCTGGAACGGATGACACGCCGGTGCCGTTTTCGGTGGAGGCTGGCGCCACGGCTAACAGCGTGGCCGCTAGCCTGGCCCAGCAAGGCCTGATCCGCGAAGCTCAACTGCTTAGCTACTACTTGCGTTACCAGGGCCTGGATGCCAAGGTTGAGGCTGGCGATTTCATCCTGCGCAAGACGATGACCGTACGCGACGTGGCCCTGGCGCTGACGGATGCGCGCGCGCGCGAGGTGGAGCTGCGCATCATCGAAGGCTGGCGGCGCGAGCAGATTGCTGAGGCGCTGGCCGGCCAGCCAGCCTTTGCGGGGGTGGTCGACGATTTTTTGACGCTGACTGGTCCGCACAGCCCCCGGCCAGCCGCCTATGCCTTCCTGAGCGGGTTGGCGCCGGGCGCCTCGCTGGAAGGCTTTCTGTTTCCAGACACCTATCTGCTGCGCCCCGGCGCTTCGGCCACCACCATCATCAATAAGATGCTTGCGGATTTTCAGGCGCGGCTGCCGCCGAATTACGACCAGCAGGTGGCGGCGCGCGGCCTGAGTGTTTACCAGGCTATCACCATGGCCTCACTCATCGAGCGCGAGGCGGTAGTCGATGACGAACGGCCCATCATCGCCTCCGTGATCTACAACCGCCTGGCGGCCGGGCAGCAATTGGAGATCGACGCCAGCGTGCAGTTTGCGCTCGGCCAACCGGGCCAGTGGTGGTCGTCGCTGCAAGGCCTTGACCTGCACGCCGTCGCAAGCGCCTACAACACCTACGCCACCACTGGTCTGCCGCCTGGGCCGATTGCCAACGCCGGCCTCAGCTCCATCCGCGCCGTGGCCAACCCCGCCCAGAGTGATTATTTATACTACCGGGCGCTGTGTGACGGCAGCGGCCGGCATGCGTTCGCAGTCACCTATGACCAACACCTAGCCAATGCCTGCCCATAGAGCGGGCGCAGTTTGCATGGACGGCAACGTTGGGGCGCACCACGATCCAGCCAGGCTGGATCGTGTGCGCCCGCTTTGCGCACCGGTCGCGGGCGCCATCGCCTCGGCACGTTGCCGCGCTAGTGACACGCAGGGCGAATTTCATTCAAACGGCCGGCCGGTCGCCTGGCTGTTGGTGGCCGCTGTGCTCGTCTCGGCCTGCCTGCCCGTAACGCGCCCAATTATCAAGATTGGCCTGGTAGCCCCCTTTGAGGGCCGCTATCGCGATATCGGCTACGAGGTGATTTACGCCGTCCGGCTGGCTGTGCGCGAGGCGAATGCGGCCGGCGGCGCAGCCGGCTATGAGGTCGAGTTGACGGCGCTGGACGACAGCGGCGACCCGGGCGCGGCCGCCGAGCAGGCTCGCAAGCTCGCCACGGACCCGCAGGTCTTGGGCGTCATCGGCGATTGGCTAGGTCCCACGACCTTCAGCGCCGCTCCGCTTTATGCGGCCGAGGGGCTGCCCTATTTGGCGACCGCTGCCAGTGCCCTGCCGCCCGCGGCCTATCGGCTGTGGCTGACCAGCGCCGCGCTGCGTGACGCCGCTGCCGGCGCG
>JAYTFQ010000548.1:0-4283 GCA_043734225.1 Anaerolineales bacterium
CTGGTGCCGAAGCTCTCGGGCATCCCTTACGAAGATGTTCGCGCCGTCGTGCGGACCCTGGTCCCGGTATATCGGCGCTGCCTGGCGAGTGGGGTGATCCGGCGAGTGGACATGCTGGAGGCTGTGCGCGCGAGCGATCAGGTGACGGAAAGCGACCGCCTGCGCTTGCTGGCGGTCCTGGAACTGCTGCCCGATGCCTGATCAACTGATTGACTGCGATTTGCTCGTTCACTCCGCGGCGCAACTATTGACGCTGGCCGGCGGCCCGCAGCGCGGGGCGCGGCTGGGGGCGCTGGGGATTATTGAGGACGGCGCCGTGGCCATCCGCGGCGGCCGCATCGTGCTGGTTGGCCCCTCAAGCGATGTGCGCGCCCAGGTGCGCGCAACCGCCAGCCTGGACGCAGCCGGCCGGGTCGTTATGCCCGGTTTTGTGGACCCGCACACCCACCTGATATGGATGGGCGACCGGGCCAACGAATTTGAGCTGCGGCTGGCGGGCGCCAGCTATCAAGACATCATGCAAGCCGGCGGGGGGATCGTTTCTACCGTTCGCCAAACACGGGCCGCCAGCGTGGACGCCCTGGTAGACGCCGCCCGGCCGCGTTTGCGCCGGATGCTGGCCCACGGCACCACTACGCTGGAGGCCAAGACCGGCTATGGGTTGGAGACACAGGCCGAGCTGCGCCAGCTCGAAGCCATTTATCGGCTGGCCGCCGAAGGCCCGTGGACCCTCGTCCCGACCTTCTTGCCGGCGCACGCCATCCCCGCCGAGTATGCCGGCCGCGCCGACGCTTACGTTGACCTGATCATCGAAGAGATGCTCCCCGCTGCCGCCCGACGTCTGCCCACACCAGCCCCGGTTTTGTCAATCGGCGCCCACCTGCCATTTACCATTTACCCATCACCAATCGACCAGGCGACTAATTACCCCTCGCCGCTCTTCTGCGACGTTTTTTGTGAAGACGGCGCCTTCGACCTGGCGCAGTCGCGGCGCATCCTGGAACGGGCCGGCGACCTGGGTTTTGGCCTGAAGATTCACGCCGATGAGTTTTCTGGGCTGGGCGGCACAGCGCTGGCCGTGGCCCTGGGGGCGGCCTCGGCTGACCATCTGGTGTACACTCCGGCCGAAGATATCGCCGCGCTGGGGCAGGGCGAAACGGTAGCCGTCGGCCTGCCGGGCACGCCCTTTGGCCTGGCGCAGCGCGATTACACCCCCGCAGGCAAAATCCTGGCCGCCGGCGGCTTGCTGGCGCTGGCCACCGATTTGAACCCCGGCACCACCTGGTGTGAAAGCATGCAGATGGTGGTGGCGCTGGCTTGCCGCTATATGCGCCTGACCCCCGCCCAGGCCATCGTCGCCGCCACCATCAACGCCGCCCGCGCGCTGGGCCTGGATGGACTGGTGGGCAGCCTGGAGGCCGGCAAGCTGGCCGACTTGCTGGTGTTGGACGTGCCCGATTACCGCCACCTGGGCTATCGCTATGGCACCAACTTGGTCCAGACCGTGATCAAGTCGGGTGTGAAGGTGGCCGAGGCCGGGGCGTTTGCCCCTAATTAGAGGAGATAACGCAATGCCTGATCTCAGTCATGTGAACTGGGCCATGTGGATTGTGGTGGCCGTGGCGCTCACCGTCGGTTGGACGATCCTGCGCTTCGTCTTGCGTCTGACCATGCGCATGTTTGCTCTGGGCTGTGTCGGACTGGTCATCCTGGCCGGGTTGGTGGTGGCGGCCGCGTACTTGACCCGCTAGTCCGTGTGGGATATTGCCAGTGGCGGGTAAGGCTCCCCCGCCACTGGTTTTGCAGCCCGCCTAAGCGCCCGGGATCACGAACCACAGGAACACATACAGGGTGAAGCCCGGCACGCCGCCTGGGATCAGCGCAATCAGGAATGCCAGCCGAAACCAGAAGGTGCTGATGCCGAAAAACTCCGATAAGCCCCGGCACACCCCGCCCACCATGCGATTGTGCGCCGAGCGGCGCAGGAAATGACGTTCAGTAGCCATGCCAATGTCTCCTTTTTGAGTATCAGAGACTATTACGCGTATAGCACGAGGGAGTTGCAGCGACATGAAGAATGCAGCTGGCCGTCGATAAAAATAATTGAAAAAGTCATATACAGCCGGGCGATCGATTTCATCGACCGCCCGGCTGTATATGACTTTTTCATATTTCCGCCATTGATTTTCGTTGACGCCTCCGCGCATAGACCCAGATCCAACAAAAAAAACGGCCCCTCAATCGAGGGGCCGTTTTTTTCCTTGAGAGCAGCTCGCTTGGGCCTAGAAATCGCCCATGCCGCCACCGCCGCCCTGGGGCATGGATGGGGCTTTGTCCTTCTCGGGCACGTCGGTGATCAGGGCCTCGGTGGTCAGGATCATGGCGGCGATGGATGCGGCGTTCTCCAGGGCCCCACGGGTCACCTTCACCGGGTCGATGATGCCGGCCTTGATCATATCCAGGTACTCGCCGGTAATGACGTTGTACCCGATGTTCTTGTTCTTCTCTTCCTTGGCCTTGCGGCGCACGGTCTCGATGATGACCGCGCCATCCTGGCCGGCGTTTTGGGCCAGCTTGCGGATGGGAGCTTCCAGCGCCTTGCGCACAATGGCAACGCCGATGGTCTCATCGTCGCCGTCCATGTGGATCTTGTCCAGCGCGCTGACCGCGTTGATGAACACAATCTCGCCGCCGGGGACAATGCCTTCCTCGATGGCGGCGCGGGTGGCCGAGAGCGCGTCTTCCACGCGGTGCTTCTTTTCCTTCAACTCAGTCTCGGTGGCCGCGCCCACGCGGATCACCGCGACGCCGCCGGACAGCTTGGCCAGCCGTTCCTGCAGCTTCTCTTTGTCGTAGTCGGAGGTCGACTTATCGATCTCGACCCGAATTTCGTCGATGCGGCCCTTGATGGCTTTGTTGTTGCCCTTGCCCTCGATAACGGTCGAGTCGTCCTTGGTCGCCACCACTTTGGCGGCGCGGCCCAGGTCGCTTAGGGTCGTCGATTCCAGCTTCTTGCCCAGCTCTTCGGTGATGACCGTGCCGCCGGTCAGGATCGCGATGTCCTGCAGCATGGCCTTGCGGCGGTCGCCGAAGCCGGGCGCCTTGATGGCCAGCACGTTCAGCATGCCGCGCAGCTTGTTCAGCACCAGGGTGGCCAGGGCCTCGCCGTCCACGTCCTCGGCGATGATCACCAGGTCGCGCTTGCCGATCTGGACCAGCTTCTCCAGCACCGGCACGATGTCGGCCGCGGCCGAAATCTTCTTGTCGTAGATCAGGATGTACGGGTCAGTGATGACCGCTTCCATCGTGTCGGACGAGGTGATGAAGTAGGCCGAAATGTAGCCGCGGTCGAACTGCATGCCTTCGACATACTCGGTCTCGAACTGCAGCGACTTCGACTCTTCGACGGTGATGACGCCGTCCTTGCCGACCTTGTCCATCACGTCCGCGATCAGTTGGCCGATCTCGGCATCCGCTGCCGAGTTGGTGGCCACCGAGGCGATTTCTTCCTTGGTCTCGATCTTCTGCGCCATCTTGCGCAGGGCTTCCACCACGGCGTCGGTGCCGCGCTCAATGCCGCGCTTCAGCAGCATCGGGTTGGCGCCGGCGGCCAGGTTCTTCAGACCTTCCGTGACGATGGCGTGCGCCAGCACCGTGGAGGTGGTGGTGCCGTCGCCGGCGATGTCGTTGGTCTTGGTGGCGGCTTCCTTCAACAACTGAGCGCCCATGTTCTCGTACGGGTCGGCCAGCTCAATTTCCTTGGCCACGGTCACGCCGTCGTGGGTGACGGTCGGCGCGCCAAATTTCTTATCCAGGGCCACATTCCGGCCCTTGGGGCCCAGGGTGGTGCCCACGGCGTTGGCCACGGCATCCACGCCCGCCTTCAGGCGGCGGCGCGCATCTTCCCCAAACACGAGTTGTTTTGCCATAGTTAGTTGCTCCTTAGAGTTGGTTTCAAACGCTTGCGACGACGGGGCTTACTTCTTCTTCTTCGGCTCTTCGGTGGTTTCGACGATCGCCAGCAGATCGCTTTCCTTCAGGATCAGCAGCTTCTTGCCGTCCACCTTGAACTCGGTGCCGGCGTACTTCGCGAACAAGACGGTCTCGCCGACGCTGACGTCCAGCGCCACGCGCTTGCCATCGTCGTCGCGCGCGCCCGGGCCAGCGGCCAGCACAGTGCCCTTCTGCGGTTTTTCCTTGGCTGTCTCGGGCAGCACCAGTCCGCTCGCAGTCATTTCTTCCTGCTCCAAGGGCTCGACCACCACGCGGTCGCCAAGCGGTTT
>JAYTFQ010000549.1:0-7722 GCA_043734225.1 Anaerolineales bacterium
GGGGGCCTTTGGTTTTTCCCCACGCCCCCGCGACTGTGTTGATTCACTGGCGCAAGCGGCTTACTTCGGCGCAACTCCTGGCTGCGCCGGCAGGTCCGCCGCGCGCCCGGCGCGCGCGCCGGCGGCGGGCAGGCCGGCCAGGGCGTTGTTGAAGCGGATGGTGTAATACCAATACGCCACGCCATAGCCGCCATCCGGGCTGTTGGCCGCGATGCTCCAGCCATAAGTGGTGCCCGGGTTAAACCCGCCGGGCAGGCCGGGCAGCACGTAGCTGCTCACATACCCCAGGGGCGGGTTGGTGAAGAAGGACGGCGCGTTACTGGTGGTCGAAAACAGATCGAACTCATAGCTGTCGCTGGGCGTGGCCGGGCGCAGATTCCACTGGAAGTTGAACGGCAGGCCGACCGAGGCGCCCGGGCCGGGCGAGATGTACACGATGTTGGCGATGTCGAAATTGCCGATGGGCACGCTGTCGGTTGGCTGAAAGGCCGTGATCTCGCGCGTGTACCAGCGGAACAGCCGCCCGTCGTCGCTGGTTGTGTTCGGGTTGGTGAAACGCACATAGTATTTCTGGCCGGGCAGCAGCGCCGGCGGGCTGAAGAGGTAGCTGCCGTCGCCGCCGGTGGACAGGCTGGCCATGGTGGACCAGGTGCTCCCGTCAAAGAAGCGCAGCTCCAGCGGCATCCCGCCGATCGGGCTGCCATTCTGTGTGACCGTTCCAAAGATGCCGCGCGGCGGTCGCGAGATTATTGGCAGGAAGAGGTGTGCCGCCCCGACCGTGGTGCTGGCCACCGGGCTGAGCACCGGCCCCTCGCCGGCATCGAACACGGCCGCGTTGGTGATGGTGGTATTCGGCTGGAGCACCTGGGCCCGCAGGCTAATGGTCACCACGCCGCTGGGCGTAATGACGCCCGACCAGTGAATGACCTGCGCCGTGTGGGTGATGGCGCCCTGGCTGGCGGTCAGGCTGGCGGGTTGGAAGGCCAGAGTGAGCGGCAGGGTGTCCGTGAGCAGCGTGGCGAACGGGCTGAGCACGTTGGTGTTGGTGAGCGTGATGATGTAAGTGAGTGTGTCGCCCGGATTGGCCTGGGCTTGCGAGACGGTCTTATTCGCCACCACCGTGGCGCCGTCCTGCGGCTGCAGCGGGCTGCGCGCCTGGGCGGTGTGGCTGGTCGGCGGCATGGGCGCGCCGGCCAGCGACGCGGCCAGCAGGGCCATCAGGATCAGAATCTGCACAATGCGATTGGATTTCACAAGGTTCCCCTTTGCGACGAGCGCCTCTCCGCGGGAGAAGCAACGGTGCCTGCCAGCCATGTCTCTAGTCTCATCGCTGGCGCGACGATTGTTACCCCCTTTCCACGACCTCCTGGGACCGGCCTGGCGACAGCCGGTGCTCAGTGCGCCATGCTGTCCACTAGCAGTATAAGCTTGGCCAGCCATCAATATGTGCCACTTGCGACAGTTGCCGCCGACTAACCAACAAGTTGGCAGTTTTTGGCACTTAATCGCCAATCCCTCCGCCAGACGTTGTTGGTTCTTCTGCTGGCGTTCGTCGCGCCGTCCAATGTCAACACGGTCTCTTTGGTGTGGATACTGCGGAACGCGTGTTTTATGTGCGGCCTCGACTGAACGGTGTGTGGCAGACAGGCGGGGACTGCGCTCTAATCCGCTTGGCCGAGTTGGCCGCGGGAGAAATAAATATCCTGGCTAGCGCGAGTAATACACATACACCCGGTCAAACCGCCAGCCCAGCCCGGCCAGCGGATGCTTTTGCGGCGGGCCGAGTGCCTGGTCCAGCGCGGTTTTCAGCGCGTCATTGGTGGATTGCGCCCGGCGGCTGTCGTAAAAGAACCATACCGGCACCCCCGGCTGAGCTTGCAAGGCCTGAGACGCCGGCCCGGCCTCGGCGGCCGCGGCGCTATTCGGCACATCGCGCAGCCAGCCGGAATGGCGGATGGTCTCGGCCGGGAAGGTGCTGAGGACCAGGCAATCCGGCGTGCCCAATTGGGGCGCGCCCGCCTGGCGCAGATCGTAGACCAGTTCCGCGTAAGCCAGCGCACCGGCCACCAGCCGGTCGCCGCAGCGCAACTCGGGCGCCAGCGCCCGAATGGCGGCCAGCGCTGGATCGGGTTGGGGGTTGGTCAGCAGCGGCACCGCGGCCGCCACGGGCGGGAAGAGCATGGCCGCCAGGGCCAGGCGCGTCAGCCGGCGGCGCGGGTCCAGCCGGGCCAGCAGCAGCGCGGCCAGCACGCAGGCGGCTGGCAGCCACAGCATGGGTGTGCGCGGGGCATAGTAGATCGGTTTTAAGTAGGAAATGGCCACCGTGGCAGCGAACGGGACGGCGATCAGCCCCATCAGCAGGCGCGGCGGCAGTTGCCGAAACAGGCCGGCCGCTCGCGCGCGTTGGGTTGCCAGCAAATATAGCAGCGCCGCCGCCAGCACCCCGGCCGCCACCGGCGACCACAATTGAGACGTGGCGCCGGCCAGTAGATCACGTTTGGCAGGCGGCCGCATCCAGGCGGTGGTGGGAAGCGGCAGCACGGCCCGCAGCAGCGGCGCCATCAGTGCCAGATAGACCAGCCCGGCCACGGTGCCGGCGGCGGCCAGCCATAGCCACTGGCGCGGCGAGCGCCATACGCCGGCCAGGGTTAGGGCCAACGCGTAGAACACAAATATCGGATGCGTGAGCACCCCCACCAGCAGCACGCCGGCCAGGCCGGCGGCCAGCCACAGCAGCCGGCGCGGCGGTCCAAACCCAGGCAGCCCCAGCAGGCCGCAGGTGAGGTAGGTGCTGGCGGCGGCGCACAACCCCAGCAGCATGTATGGCCGGGCTTCGGCCGCATACAGGATGGCCAGGTTCAGGCTGAACGCCATCAGCAGCCCGGCCAGTACGCCGGCCCAGGCGCCGGCCAGCCGGCGCGCCAATTGGCCGGTGACACAGATGGTAAGGGCGAAGAAAAGCATGGACGGCGCCCGCAGCGCCAGCGGGCTTTCGCCGGCCAGGCGCGTCCAACCATACAGCAGCACATAGATGAGGGGATCGGGGCTATCGAGATACAGCTGCGACCACATGCCGCTCCAGCTCAGCCGGGCGGTGTTGGCGGTGTAGGGCTCGTCGATCAGCAGGCCCCGGCGCAGGTGGGGGGCCGCCAGCGCCAGGCCCAACATCACCACCAGCGCCAGCACGGCCCAGAACGGGACGGAGCGGGTGTGGTGCAATCCTACTTCGGCTCGCTCATCTGCGCCGCCAGGTTGGCGCGCGCCTTCTCCACGCTGATGTCGCCGGCGGCCAGGTCCTCGAACGCGTTTTGATAGAGCAGGGGGGTGTAGCTCACCAGGGTGATGACGTCGTTGACCGCCTCGGCCGTGACGACGCTGGCCGATGGCAGCGCCTGGACGTAGCGAAAGTGCATCTGCAGCGGGCCGCTGGCGCTCAGGCTGAAGTGCCCCACCACCACCTGGTTGTTCACCTCTGGCAGCCACTCGCGCAGGCGGGTGGCGCCGGCTTCGTCCATCTTCACCGGCAGCACGATGAAATACTGCAGCAGCAGCGTGTCCGGCACCAACTCCGGGTCAGCGGGATAAAAGTTCACCGCCATCTGGCGCGGGCGCTCCTCGGCGTCCGGCTCCAGGTCCACCAGCAGGGTGTGATACGGCACCTGCTCCGAGCGCTCCACCAGCACGGCGTTCAGCCCCTGGTCGCGGACAATGTTCTGCAAAAAGCCAAGTTCAACCAGGTGCCGGGCGTGAATTTGGTCTTGACTCACCATGTGCTCCTTGGGGCGCGCTTACAGCTCGCGCCGAGACAATTCTGCGACCAGGATCTTCACCTGCTCGGGCGGGTTGCCGTTGGCGGCATACAGTTTTTGGGGCGGGCAGCCGGCGGCCTGGATGTAGCCTTCCACCCGCTTGGCCTGCGGGCGCACCAGCCGCAGCTTGTCCAGCCGCTGCTCTTTGTCGTCCGCGCGGCCCGGGATCAGCTTGGATAGGTTGCCCACCATCTGCAGGATCAGCACCGCATCCTTGTGGCGCTGGCGGCTCTTGGCCGCTTTGGATTTGTCGGCATTGAAGATTTTGTTCGCCAGTCCGCCTTCCACGCCCCGGGCGCGATTCTTGGCGGCCTGGTCGCGGCCCTTCTCTTTGAGCCAGCGCCAGAAGGGCAGGCTGCCATCGATGCCCAGCGCCGACAGCTTGAGCGCCATGGCCGCCGGCGCGCCGGGGCCGGAGACAAATGTGGCGATGGCCGCGCCGATCTGCAGCAGCTTGGCGCCGATGTGCACCGACTGGCGCGTTACGCGGCGCTTGTTGGCAATGTGGGTGTTGCTGGCCAGCTCGCGCTCGCGCAGCGTGTCGGCCGTCTGGCCGCTGTAGTCGCCGAAGGCGCCGCTGCCCTTCTTGGCGTCCTGCTCGGCTTTCTGCTTCTTGAGCAGATCCAGCTCGGTCCTGACCTCCACTTGCTGTTCGGCCAGCTTGGCGCGCTCCTCGTCGTTCTTGGCCCCGAACTTCTTGACCGACAGCTTGTTGTACTTAGCCGTGGCGCGCGCGATGAGCTGATCGGTGGTGGCGTTCTGGGCCTCTTCGGTGCGGTAGCGCTTGCCGGCGCCCTTGATGTGTTCCTTTTCCAGGCCGTGGTGGGTCTGGAGCTTTTCTTCCAGCTCCTGCTTGCGCGCGTACATCTTGCGCATCTCAATGGCCGACACCACCAGGTAATAGCCGTTCTGGATGATACCGACGGCGGCAATGGCGATATCCAGGCCAGGGAGCACGCTGCCGAATTGCGAGGTGGCGGTCCCGCCGTGGGTCAGGACCTCGTTGAAGCCGCGCACCGTGCGCAGCACGCCGCCGGCGGTCTGCAGCCCATTGCTCAAAATGTCGGTGCCGCTCTTGACATACTCGCCCACGTCGGTCTTGCCTGCCGACACCATCTTCACCAGGTCAACAATGCCTTTAATGGTCTTGAGGCCGTTGGTGATGGCGCCGAACATCTCGCCATATCCGACCATAAACCCGCTGGTCGCCGCGGCCTGCTGCTGAGTGGCGGACTGAGTCGTGGCGGAAGCGTCATAGGTGGCGGTGGCTACAATCTGGCTGACGCCGCCGGCGACGCCGGCAGCGCCGCTGAGCAGGCCAATGGACGCGAGCAGCTTGTCAAAGCCAGATTTGTCTTTGTCGGTCAGATCGCGCAAGGAGGCGGCCATGCCCAGGATGCCCGCGCCGATCCAGGTGCCGCTCTCCGCGTACGCCAGACCCTTTTGGGCATCGGCCGAGTTGGTGATGGCCGACAGCGACTTGGTCTTGTCGGCATCCTGTTCATTGGTGGCGCCGCGGATGATATCAACCAGGGCCGCGTCGGCTTCGCCCACCAGGTTGCCCGAGACGTCGACGCCGCTCATTTCCTGGCCCTGGCCCCCCTTTTCTTGGGGCGCTTCCTCGCCCGGCTCCAGCCCGCCAATGACCTTGCTGCCCTTAATGAATTCGCCCGCGCCCTTGCCGCTTTGGATGCGGAACCAGCCGATGGCGCCGGCCTTGTCGCTGATGTGCGACTGTTTGGCGTCGAAGAGCTCGACCATCTCCAGACGACTGTAGGACTGGCCCTTGGGCGCCGTCTCCACCGCGGCCACGTCCTGATCGAGATCGGCCGTGCGCGGGCCGGTGAATTTGCGGGTGGTGGTTTTGGCTGAGACCAGCGCGCTGCGGCGCTGCACCAGGCCGGAGGCGGCGCGGGTGGCGGCGGCGCTGGCGCGCAGCAGGCCGTTGCCCGCGGCCGCCGCTGGGCCGGCGGTCACCCGGCCGGCCCCCTTCTCGGCCTGGCGCTCCTCGCCGTCCTTGGCCGGGCTGACGGGCAGCTTGGGCTCGCGTTGCGTCAACCGCTGCACCGCCCGGTTGCCGAAGCGGCGCTGCAGCGAAAGCAGGTCCTTGGGCGCCGCGCCGGCGCGGGCGGTTTGTCCCGGCTGCCACTCCTCGCGGGCAGCGGCGTCCGTCGCGCGCGTGGTCGGGCGCTTGCGGGCTGCCAGAATGGGCTTGTTGGCCGGTTGCTGGCTTGGAGGGCGACGCTGAGGCATACGCGCGAAAGTATAGCATTGGGATTGTAAAACGAAAAATAGTGACCGGCCGGGGGGTGCATTTTTCTTTTTTGGCCGCCCGGCCCAGCGCTAACTCGCCCCCAGACTGAAACGCGCCCCCCGCGGGCGGCCTGTTGGCCAAAATTCCAGGCGCGGGCTACAATTGAACGCGATGCGCATTCAGCCCACACCCGATCCGGAATTGAACGAGGTGCTCCAGACCCTGCTTAACGGCGTGCGGCCAATCCTGGCCGGCAACTTCGTTGGCGCGTATTTGCAGGGCTCGTTTGCAGTGGGAGACGCGCTGGCGCATAGCGACGTCGATTTCTTGGTGGTGGTGCAGGGCGACGTGCCTGATGCGCAAGTGGCGGCGCTGCAGGCCGTGCATGTGCGCGTGCATGACGTGGGCTCCGACTGGGCCCGGCATCTGGAAGGATCGTACTTTCCCCAAGATTGGCTGCGCCGCCCCGAAACCGCCGGCCAGCCACTGTTGTACATCGACAACGGCAGCCGCGTGTTCGAGCGCTCGGCGCATGACAATACCCTGGTCGTGCGCTGGGTGCTGCGCGAGCGCGGCCTGACACTCGTGGGGCCGGCGCCGAGCGCGCTACTGGAGCCGGTGCCAGCCGGCGCGCTGCGGCAGGAAGTGTGGCAGACCATGCAGGCCTGGGGCCAACAAACTTTGGCCGATCCAGCTTCGATTGACAACGACTGGACCCAGCCCTACATGGTGCTTAGCTTTTGCCGAATGCGGCAGACGCTGGCCACTGGGCAGATTCATTCCAAGCCGGCCGGCGCTGCCTGGGCCAAACAGGTATTAGGCCCGCGCTGGCAGGGCCTGATTGAGCGGGCCGACCGGGCGCACGCCCGCCAGCGCTGGCTGGGCCGGCTCAAGGCCGACCCAGCCGATCTGGCGAGCACACTGGAGTTTGTGCGCGAAGCGCTGGGCGCAGGGGAGACAGGTAATTGGTAATTGGTATCTACCACTCAATCCACTCTCCCGCGGGCTGTTGCCAGGTGCTGGCCGTGAAGGCGCCGGAGAACAGGCTGGTGAAGACGCTGCCATAGGCCGGGTTGGTGTAGGTGGCGGCCATGCCGGCGGCATCCATCCACACATCCACCGCCAGAAACTCCAGCGACTCGGGCGTGCCGGCCTGGGCCAGGCGGAAGAAGACGTCGTGCGAGATGTTGCCCGCCAGCCGCGCCTGGTTGACGCCCATCGACGCGAACTCATTGTGGACGGCCAGGCCCTGCTCGTGCGAATGCACCGGGCCGCGCACGACACCCACGAAACGCTCGTTCTTGCCCTTGGGGGCCGCCAGGTGATAGGTGAAGGCGCCGCGCGCCGGCATCCACACCACTGGCTCGCGCTCGGTGAAGATCATCTCGCCGCCCTGCTGCACGTCGTGATCAGCAAAGAACTGGTTCAGGCCATCCAGGTTGTTCCACACATCCAGGATGAGCAGCTCGCTGGATGGTCCGCCGTTCTGGCCGGATGGGACGTAGACCATGTGGCTCAGGTCGCCCAGCGAGCGGGCGGCGGCCACCCCGGCCGGATTGCCGGCGGTCATATTGTGCACATTGCGCGAGTCTTCCACGGTGGCCGGCTTCAGCTTGCCTCGGATGGTCAGCAGGTACTGGGTCGTGTCTTTCTCGGGGG
>JAYTFQ010000550.1:0-4497 GCA_043734225.1 Anaerolineales bacterium
TTCAGCGCCAGCCCTCGCACCTGGCGCCGCACCTCGGCGTTATCGCTGACGGCCTCGGCCACGATATCGCGCGCGCCGGCCAGCGCCTCCTCCGGCGTGGGCACCGTCTCGCTGACGAACGGCTGAGCCAGCTCCAGCGCCGTGCCAGCTCCCACCGGCTGGCGCACAATCATCTCGGCCAGCGGCTGCAATCCCTTCTCGCGCGCCACACTGGCGCGGGTGCGGCGCTTGGGCCGGTAGGGCAAGTACAGATCTTCCAGGCTAGTGCGCGAATCGGCAGCTTCAATGCGCTCGCGCAGGCCAGCAGTGAGCAGGCCTTGCTTGTCGATCTCGGCCAGCACCGTGGCCCGGCGCTCTTCCAGCGCGCGCCATAGCGCCAGCTGCTCGCTGATGCCGGCCAACTGCACCTCGTCCAGCCCGCCGGTCGCTTCTTTGCGATAGCGGGCCACGAAGGGCATGGTGTTGCCGGCATCAAACAGCGCCACGGCGGCGGCCACCTGGTGCTGTTTGGCGCGCACCACCGGCGCAATGCGCGCGATGATGCGCTCGGCCATAGGATCGGTTGTTGGGGCTGGGGCAATTGTCATAGAGTCAGTATGCGAGTCGCGGAGAATGGATGAGACGACGAATGTCGAGTGTTTACTATGCCATGATACGCCAGCGTCCAAGCGGGCCCATAAGCCGCGTCCTGTTTTAGGCGATCATCTCTCTCGCCCGACCATTGCTGGGCGGGTCTAGCAGCCTACCCGAGACTCGAACGGCGCGAGCCGCGCCTCGTCTCTGCTTGGCCTTGCTCCCGGTGGGGGATACCTGGCCGCCCGCCTTACAGCGGACGCCGGTGCGCTCTTGCCGCACCGTTTCACCCTCGCCCAGCCCGGGTTGCCCCAGGCCAGGCAATACGCTTCTCTGTGGCCCTCTTCCGGCGGATCACCCCGCCCCGGGCATTACCCGGCACCGTGCTCTGCGGAGCGCGGACTTTCCTCGGCTGGGGCCTCAACCCCAGACGCGATCACCCGGCCCGCTTGGACGCTGTACTAATAGTACCATAGTCGTTCTGCTATACTCCCGGCGCCATGTCTGCTCCCGGCATCGCCACGCCCGCGCCGCCGCACCGCCGCACGCCCACACGTTTCTTGCCCTTCGCCGCTCTGGCCCTGCTGGCCGCTGCGGCAGCCGCCCCGCTGGGCAGCGCCTGGCTGCCGTGCAGCGATGATGTCGCCTTTCATCTATACCGGGCGGTCGAGTTGGGCAGTCAGCTGGCCGGGGGCCACCTGTTCCCACGCTGGGCACCGCACATGGCGCTGGGCTATGGATATCCCTTCTTCAACTTCTATGCGCCGCTGTCGTCTTACGGCGTGGTGGCGCTGCATGTGCTGGGTCTGGCCTATCCCGCCGCGCTCAAGCTGGCGTTTGGGCTGGGCTTGTGGCTGTCTGGCGTGGCCGCGTTCTTATTCGTGCGCGAGCTGAGTGACGACAGCGCCGGCCTGGCCGCCGGCGCCGCCTATCTCTTCGCGCCCTACCTGGCATACGACATCCTGTTCCGCGGCAACCTGGCCGAATCCTTCGCCTTCGTCTGGCCGCCCCTGGTCCTGTGGGCCCTCCTGCGCCAATCCCGCCGCCAAAGCGTCGTAAAGGGCTGGCTCGATTTTATTTTCGTCCTCCGTCCTTCGTCGCCTGCCCCCTGCGGGCTGCGCGGGGGGTTCGTCGTCCTCAGCTACGCCGCCCTCATCCTCACCCACAACATCTTCGCCCTCATCGCCTCGCCGCTGTTCGCCGGCTACGCGGCGCTGCTGGCCTGGCAGGCGCGCTCGTGGCGGGTGCTGGCGCGCGGGCTGCTGGCCCTGGCCATTGGCGCGGCGCTCACCACTTACTTCTGGGCGCCGGCCCTGGCCGAGCGCGACCTGGTCCACTCGGATCGGCTGTTGGTCGCGCCCATCTTCACCTGGTATACCAACTTTATCTCACCGGCTGAGCTGCTGGCCGCGCCCCACCCCGAAGACCCGGGGCTGATCAACCCTTCTCCCGCGCGGGCCGTGGGGCTGCTGCCAGTGCTGCTAGGTTTGCCGGCCGTCATCGCGGCCCTGATCGCCTTGTCTAATGAGGTGCTCAGGCGCCGCCTCACCAAGCAGTCCCCAAGCGCCTCATCCTCTCTGTCTCCCACACCCCCCGATCCAGCCTACGCTGGATCGTCCCACACTCACACACTCTTCTTCGCCCTCGGCCTCCTCGGCTACGCGCTTCTCACCCTGCCCCTCTCCACCCCAATCTGGAATCTGCTCACGCCGCTGGCGTTGGTGCAGTTTCCGTGGCGCATGCTGGGGCCGGCGGCCCTGTGCGTGGCGGTGCTGATCGGGTTGAGCAGCGCGCAAGTGGCCGGCTGGCTCAAAGCCCGCGGCGCGGCGCCCTGGCTGGCAGCCACGCCCGTGTTGGTTGTCATCAGCGCGATCTATTTTGGGAACCTGGGCTGGTGGTATCCGCGCGAGTGCCCGTCATCGGCAACGGCCAGCGTGGCGGACATGGTGCAGTTTGAAATCGACAGCCACACCATCGGCACCACCGCCAAGGGCGAATACATTCCGCGCACGGCCGGCGGCGTGCCGGCTGACCTGAGCCTGGCCAACGCCCTGCTGGGCGGCAACGAGCCATCACGGCTAAGCCTGCCGGCCGGCGCCGTAGTCGTGTCGGCCAGCGCCGCAGACCCGATCAATGCCAGCTATGCGCTCAACAGTGCGGCGCCGGTAACAGCCACGTACCAGCAGTTTTATTACCCCGGTTGGCGTGTGACCATCGACGGCCGGGACACGCCGGCCGGGCCCGACCCCAACACCGGGCTAATTGTGTTCACACTGCCGTCGGGCACGCACACCGTGCGAATGTCCTTTGGGGCCACCCCGCTGCGCAGCGCGGCGGTGGCCGTGTCGCTCATCACCCTGGTTGGCCTGTTGGCCATGGCGGCCTGGGCCTACTGGCGGCAGCGTCAGATCGCCGCTCTCCCTCACCCCCGGCCCCTCTCCCGCTGGGAGAGGATAGTGGGGCCGGCGGCCAACAAGCAATTACCAATTACTATTTACCACTTACTCTTGTTACTATTGCTGCCCGTGCTTAAGTTCGGCCTGATTGATCGGGTGCCCAACCCACTGCGCCGGACAGCGTTTGACCCCGTCTCGCTGGCGCCCGTCGCCGGCGCACACCTGGGGCAGGCGGCGCTCCTGGCCGACTTCGCCGGCGGCCTGCGGCTGCTGGGCTATGACCTGTCACGGACGCAACTGCCGGCCGATGGCGCTTTCGATGCGGCGCTTTACCTGGCGCGCTCCGCGCCCAACGACCGGCGCTATTGGCCCGCCTTTGACATTCAAGACGAGGCCGGCCTGAGCTGGCAAGACCCCAATTACCTGCCGCCGCGCTGGCAGCGCGAGCCGCCCAACACACCGCTGTGGCCGCTGGACCAATACGCCCAGTGGGCGCGGCATATCAGCCTGCTGCCCGGCACCCCGCCCGGCCAATACACTTTATACGGCAGCGTGTTAGACCTGGACAGCCAGCAGATCGCCTCGGTGTTGGATGCGGCCGGCAACGCCGTGGCGCCGCGCTTCACGCTGGGCAGCTTGAGCGTGGACCGGCCCGTCCGTCCATTTGTGCTCGCCCCGCCGCGTGCGGCGCCGCACGCGTTCGGGCCAATTGCGCTGCTGGGGTATGACCTCGACCGCGACGCCGCCAACGCCGGCGACAGCCTGCGACTGAGCCTGTTCTGGCGCAGCCAGGCAGCCACGCGCCAGGACCAGACTGCACAGATCAGCCTGGCGGGCGCCAACGGGCTAGCGGTGTATCAGTTGAGCGTGCCGCCAGTGAATGGCCTGCCGACCAGCCAATGGCAAGCGGGCGACGAGTGGCGCGGCCAGGCGCGCCTGCGGCTGCCCGCCGCGCTGCCTGCCGGCGATTACACCCTGAGCGTCGCGCTCTCGAGCGCGGAAGGCGCTGCCGCGCTGGGGCGCGTGCGCGTCAGCGCGCCGGCCCGCAGCTTTGCGCGCCCGACCGTTGCCACGCTGAGTGGCGCCACCTTCGAGGGGGTGGGCATGCTGGAAGGCTATCAGTTGACTCACACTGCGACGGCCCTGACCGTCACGCTCATTTGGCGCGCCACGGCCACGCCCGAGCTGGGCTATTCGGTATTCGTGCATATGCAGGGCGCGGACGGGCGAGTGTGGGCCCAGAGCGACGCCGCGCCGGCCGATTGGACCCGGCCAACCACCGGCTGGTTGCCGGGCGAATATGTGCTGGATACACACACGCTCAACCTGCCCCCCGATCTGCCGGCTGGCAGCTATACCGTGTGGACCGGCCTGTACGACCCGGCTGGCAGTGGCCGCGTGGCCGCCAGTGGCCCGGGCGCCGCTGCCGACCAACGCGTGGCGCTAGGTGCCGTTATCCTTCCCTAAATCTGCCACAAAATGCCGGCCGCATTGGATGGCGCGAAGCGGCCCAACGAACGTTGGGCCG
>JAYTFQ010000551.1:0-13845 GCA_043734225.1 Anaerolineales bacterium
TTTTTAAAAACAATTCTTTGCGAGCTGTCATGGATATCGACCGGCCCGCTGCGTCCGAATTCCGAGAATTATTCTGGGCCGGGCTGCTCGAGCCGCCGATACAATTCTTGAAAGGCCGCGTGTTCAACCTGGTAAAACGCATGCCGCTGCGCGTCTGGCTCATAAGTGCGGCCGGCCGGCAGCGACTGGGCAGCGGCTTCCAGGCTAGCCAGTTGGCCCAGCGCCAGATGGCCCAGCAGCGCCGCCCCCAGGGCCGAGGCATCCGCGGCCTCGTCCGCAATCAGCGGCACACCCAACACATCGGACACAATCTGCGCCCAGACCGGGTTGTGCGTCACGTTGCCGGTCAGGCGCACCTCGCCGCTGGCGGGCGTTTCGGCGCTGAGCACCTCCCAGACGTCGTTCAGGCAATAGGCCACCCCCTCCATCACCGCGCGCGCGATGTGCGCCCGCGCGTGCGCCAGGCCCAGCCCGCTGAGCAGGCCGCGCGCGGCGGGGTTCCAATGCGGGCTGCGCTCGCCGGTGAAATAGGGCAGGCAGCGCACGCCCTCGGCCCCGGGCGCCACACTCGCTGCCTCCGCGCTCAGACGCTCATAGCCGGCGTCGCCGGGCACATCCGGATAGAAGCGCTCGCGTACCCATTGCAGAGCCAGGCCGGCGTTGTTGATGGCGCCGCCGGCAAACCAGCGGTCTTTCGCCAACACATAACACCAGGTGCGCTGCTGAGCATCCAACAGCGGCTGCGCCACCACCCGCCTTACGGCGCCGCTGGTGCCCATGGTCACCACGCTCTGGCCGGCGCGCACTGCCCCGGAACCGAGGTTGGCCGTGCCGCCGTCGGTGGTGCCGGGCACCACCGGCAGGCCGGGCGGCAGGCCGGTGGCGCGCGCAGCCGCGGCGGTGATGGGGCCGACGACCTGTGCCGGCGGCACCAGGTCCGGCAACTGGCCGGCCGTGACGCCCGCCAGCCGCAGCGCCACAGCATCCCAAGCCAGGCGGTGAATGTCGAACAGGCCGGTGGTGGACGCCATGCCCTGATCGGTGGCCCACACGCCGGCCAATTGCCACAGCACGAAATCTTTCAGATTGACAAAACGGGCGGCGCGCGCCGTCAGCGCCGGCTCGGCCTCGCGCCACCAGCACAGTTTGGCCAGATGATAGATGGATTGGACAGGGCAACCCGTGCGCTGATAAAGCGCCAGCACCTCGGGCTGCTGGCGCAGAGCCTGGGCCTGCGGCGCGGCGCGCTGGTCGGCCCAGGTTGGCACCGGCGCCAGCGGCTGGCCGGCTTCATCCACCAGCAGCAGGCTGTGCATGGCGCCGCTGAGGCTGATGCCGGCCAGGCTGGCAGCCGGCACCTGGGCGCACAATTCGCGCAGCGCGCCGCAGGCTGCCTGCCACACCTCACCGGCGGCTTGCTCCGCCCAGCCGGGATGCGGCGAATACAGCGGATAGGCGCCAGTGGCCGAGGCGGCCACGCGGCCATCGGGCGCGATGGCCACGGCCTTGCAGCGGGTGGTGCCCAGGTCGAGGCCGACGACCAGGCGCTCGGCGGCCACTACGCGTCCGGCCACAATTTCCGCAAAAACTCCAGCTTGGCCTGGGATTGATAGCTAGCGCCGCCTTCGTGGTTGTTGTATTCCCAGACCGTGATTTGCTTGGTGCCGGCGTAGTGGTTGTAGGCGGCGTAGACGGTGGACGGCGGGCAGATGTTGTCCATCAGGCCGACCGAGAACAAGGCCGGCGCCTTGGCCCGGGCGGAAAAGTTGAGGCCGTCAAAATAGGACAGGGTTTCAAAGACCGTCTCGATCTTTTCGCGATGGGTCTTGCAGAAGTTGGCGATCTCCGAATAGGGGGCCGTGTCGATGATCTGCGTGGCTCGGCGATAATGGCACAGGAAGGGGACATCGGGCAGCGCGGCGCTAACGTCCGGCTGCAGGCCGCTGACGGCCAGGGTGATGCCGCCGCCCTGGCTGCCGCCGGTGACCGCCACCTTGGCTGGGTCCACCGCCGGGTGGCCGCGCGCGGCCTCAACCGCGCGCACCGCGTCGCTGAACACGCGCCGGTAATAGTAGCTGCGCGGGTTGAGGACGCCGCGCGTCATAAAGCCCGGCACCTGCGGGTTAGAGCCGTCCGCCTCGTAGTCGGGCGTGTCGCCCTGGCGCCCACCACTGCCCTGCCCGCGCGTGTCCATGACGAAATGGGCGTAGCCGGCGCTGGCAAACAGCAGCCAATCGAGCGGGAAACCGCGGCCGCCGCCATAACCGATGTATTCCACCACGCAAGGCAGCCGGCCGGCGCGCTGGTGCGGCAGTAATAACCAGCCCTTGATCGGCTGCCCGCCATAGCCGTTGAAGGTGACGTCGAACACGTCGATGGTCTTCAGGCCGGACTGCACCGGCGCGAAGCGCGCCTCCAGCGGGTGCTGGCGCACTTCGGCCAGGGTGTCTTGCCAGAAAATGTCGAAGTCAGCGGGCTCGTCGCGCAGCGGCAGGTAGCGCTTAAGTTCGTCAAAAGAAAAGTCAAAGAAGGGCATGGCTGAAATCCTTTGGTTGGCAATGCTTGGCAGCTAAGATTTTCCCAGACCGAGCTCGCGAAGATAGGCCCGGTTGCGCTGCGCAATTGGCAGCGGCTTGTCGAACGGGGCGGGGTACATGTCCTGCTAAACAATGAGCCACTTGTTCCGCGCTGAGCATCGTTGGCCTCCGGCTGTTGCTGAGTGTGGTGTTCCGCGCCGCTACAGCTCGCGCACGGCCTTCAAATACTCGCGCGCCGCCGGCAGGAGGATATTCTCCATACCGATCGCGATGTAACGAGCGCCGAGCGCTCGAAATTGGCGGGCCGCGGCCAGGTTGGGCACCATGATCCCCAGAGCCGCGGGTGAGGCCAGCACCGCGGCCGTGATCTTTTCGATGGCGGCCAGCACCTCGGGGTGCTGCGGTTGGCCGGGCACCCCCAGGGACTGCGACAAGTCGGTGGGGCCGATAAAGACCACATCGATGCCGTCCACGGCCGCGATCTCGGCCGCGCAGGCCACCGCCTCGGCTGTTTCAATGTGGACCACGACCAGGGTTTCGGAATTGGATTGGCGGGTGTAGTCGGCCAGCGAACCAGCCTGGCCATAGTCGGCCGCTCGCACCCCAGCCAGGCCGCGCTGGCCGCGCGGATAGTATTTCACCGAGCGCACCGCGGCTTCAGCCTCCGCGGCGGAATTGACCCACGGCACGTGCAGGCCCTGCGCGCCGGTGTCCATCAGCCGCAAAATCGGCGGCGGCAAGTTGGTGGGCACGCGCACAATCGGCGTCACACCGCGCAGCTCTGCCGCGCGCACCAGGTTTTCACAATCGCGCGGCTCCAACACCCCATGCTCGCCGTCAAACACCAGGAAGTCCCAGGGCAGATAGCCCATCACTTCCACCAGACCGGCCTCGGGAAAGCGCACAAAACAGCCAAAGATGGCCTCGCCCGCCTTCAACTTCGCCTTTGCCGTATTCGTCCGCATGCTTGGTCTCGTTTCTGCCGCCAGGGCAGCTCAGTCTGGCCGGCGCCGGGTCACGGCCAGCGTGGCGGCTTCGGCGGCCACATATCCGGGTTGAGCAGGAAGGCTGGCCGCTCGCCGCGCAGAACGGCCAGGGCCTGCTGAAGGGCGCCGTCCAACAAGCGCTCCTTGGCAGCCGCGGTGGCGCTGGCCACATGGCCGGAAGCGATGACGTCATCGCGCTGCAGCAGCGGATGATCCCGACGCGGCGGCTCCGGATCAAAGACATCCAGCCCGGCGCCGGCCAGGTGGCCCGATTCCAGCGCGGCCAAGAGCGCGGCCTCATCCACCAGGCCCCCGCGCGCGGCATTGATCAGGTAGGCGCCGGGCTTCATTTGTGCCAGCCGCTCCGCATTGAACAAATGACGGGTCTCGGCGGTGTACGGGGCATGAATGGAAACCACGTCGCAGGCGGCCAGCAGCGCCGCTAACGTCGGAACGAGCGCCACGCCAGCCTGCGCCGCCCGCTCGGCCGAGAGATACGGATCGAAGACGCTCACGCGCATCTCCAGCGCCTGCGCGACGCGCGCCACCCGGCTGCCGATACGGCCCATGCCGACCAGCCCCAACTGCCGCCCATTGAGCTCCAGGCCGTCGAATTCTGAATAGAAGTCGGCGACGCCGCCGCGCCGCAGGTCGCGATCGCCCTGTTTCAAATGCTTGACCGTCGCCAGCAGCAGCGCCACGGCATGTTCGGCGGTCGATATGGTTGGGCCGTCCGGCACGTTGCAGACCGCGACGCCGCGCGCGCTGGCGTCGGGCAGTGAGACGTTGTCGTACCCAATGCCGTTGCGGATGACGGCCCGCAAGCGGGGAAACTGATCGAATAAGGCGCCATCAAAGAGAAAGCGCGATCCAACAATGGCCACCTGGGCGCTCGCCAAAGCGCTCAGCGGCTGGTCGGGCGTGGCCGCTGCCGGACCGGCCACACGGGCCACGCCCTCCAGCAGCGGCAGAAACTTGGGCGGGCAGGGTCGCTCAAACCAGATTTGATCCATCCGGCCTCCGAAGGCGTCAGTCGCGCAGGCTGCCGATACCGCCGGGATAGCCGTACTGGTCTTCCAGGAATCTGCCTGGAATGGGCCAGCCCTGTCCGCCCATCAGATGAAAGTTGTCAATATCGCCCTTCAGCCAGAAAAACATGCGCGCATTGTCGAAGGCGTCGACAAACTGGTCGCGCACATGCGGGCGCTCCATGGTGTAGTCCGCTGTGCGCGGGTCGAAGCCGGGCTCTTCAATCCAGCTCGGCTTGGGCGCGACGGTGCGCCAGTAGTTGAACTTGAGCAGGTTGCGCAGCCCGCTGCCGGTGGAGGCCGAGCGGCGGTGCCAGATGGAGTAGACCGTCAGGAAGACGGAGCCGGCCGGAGCGGCGGCGTAGTAGGTGCCGCGCAGCTCGCCAAAGTGGGACATGAAGCGGGTCTTGGTGTAGATGTGGTGCGAGCCGGGCAGCAGCTCGGTGGGGCCAGATTCCAGTTTGCATTCTTGTGGGTAATAAAAGACCTGCAAGTGATTGAGCATCGGTCCCTGAATCCAACCGCCATCGCGGTGCCACTGCTGCGCCCCCATCGGGCACTGCACGCGATGATTGCTCATCAGGTTGGGCAGTCCGAAGTTCGGACCAAGCAGCGAGCGGACCGCGCCGGCCACCTGAGGTTGAACGATGACATTGTTGAAGAACCAGTCCTCGCGCAGGATCTGGGAAGGCTCACCATCCGGATGGGCGGTTAAATATTCCAGGCTGCGCTGGTTGATCTCGTCGGGCACGACACCCTCCAGCATCAGGAAGCCTTTCTTGCAGAACTCCAGCACCTGGGTGTCGGTCAAGGTCGGCGGGCATTCATAGGTGGCCATGCCGGTTAGCTCCACTTCTCCAGGACGAATTCGCAGCCGAGGCCCATGTTGCGCTCCTCGACCATCATCAGCGCCATTTCGGGAAACTTGATGATGCGCCAGCCGTCGCGGATGGCGTCCAGCACGTTGGCGTAGGCCCACTCGCCGCGGCTGGCCGGGCTGACGATTTCGCCATTGCAGACCAGGTTCATGCCCAGGATGCTCGAGTTTACGGCGGTGCTGCTGCACTCGATGTACAGCAAATCCTGACGTCGCGGCGCGGCTGGCCGGTTTTCCAGCGCCTGGCGCAGACTGTCTTCGGTCAACTCGCCTAGCCTGAAACGTTCCAGGACTTCATCTATTTCGTTGTTCACGGTCGCTGGCATGCGGTGTCACTCCTGCTGCAAGAGCATTGGTTAGTCGAATGTGGTTGCGTGAGAGGCTCAACTCTATCTATGAATGGAGATTTCGGCAAACGGGATCGGCCGGATCAAGAAACGCCCGCTACCCGGCGCGACCCAGCGGGCGGCGGGTCCGCGCGCGAGCATCAAGAAGTCGTCAAGAAACCAGCGCCAGTCGTCAAGAAACCATCAAGAAAAGCGCCGTCTTGACAGAACCTTGACACTCTCAGCACCGATCCTTAGGCCACTTTTATTTCGGATCAGTAGACTGAACTCTGATCAATTCTGGGGCGACCATCGCTTTAGTCGAAGACGGTTAAAAAAACATGTTGTCTATTATCTTGTTGGCGGTCATTGTCATTCTCGCGTACCGGATCTCGCCGCGCGAGCATAAAGAAGATGCCCACGTGCACGGCGCGGGCCAGATCGGCCTGCTGGCCGCGCTGGCGCTGTTCGGCGTGGACTACTTCACCTCATACTACTACGCCACCGGCGAGCTGATGAGCGCGCTGCATCCATACGGTGAGCAGGGCCATGCCTATATCGCCGTCGTGGTGATTGCCTTAGCCAACCTGGCGTTCGGCGGGCTGTATATGTACTCGCTGGGTGTGTTCAACGAGGGCGGCGGCTCCTACACCGCTTCGATGCGTTATCTGAAACCCACCCTGAGCCTGATCGTGGCCATCACACTTATCGAGGACTACGTGCTGACCATCGTGGTCTCGGCCCTGTCGGGCGGCGACCAATTGCTTTCAGTCCTGAATGCATATGGCGCTCCCTGGGTCTGGCACTTCCTGCTGGGGACCGCGCTGGCCGCGGTGACATGGTTTCTAACCATCCGCGGTCGCGGCGAGTCGGCCCGGGTGGTGTTTACGCTGTTGGGCATCTTCGTGATGTTGTCCGTCATTATGGTCATTGGCCTGGTCATCGCCGGTTCGCGCGGCGTGCCGGCAGCGCCGACTGAAGCCATCACGCTAACGCCATCGTTGGGAGAGGCCCTGCTGCACCTGTTGACGGCGTCGATGAAGGGCATGGTAGCGCTCACCGGGCTGGAAGCCGTGTCCAACGGCATCCAGTTTTTCAAACATGAAGACCCCGGCTTTGTGGCCTGGGGCCGGCGGCATCTGCCGCGGCTGGAGGGGCTGTGGAGCTTTTATAGCGGCAAGTCGGGCATTGGCCGGGTGGTGCAGACCTCCTTCCTGTTCTATGGCGGCGCAACGACGCTGTTCCTGACCTTCTTCTCCATCCGCTTCAATATGTTCGACGGCACCCTCGGCCGCACCCTGGTGGGCAACCTGGCCGCCGTTGGCTTCGGCCAGATTCCGGGCGGCACAATCTTGTTTTGGGCCTACCAACTGCTGGCCGTGGCGCTGCTGGCGGCGGCCTCGATGACGGCGTTCCAGGACGCCCAGGCCACCGAGTGGCGCGACGTGGCCATCGGCGAAATACCGGAAATCATCGTCTACCGCGACCCGCGCGGCACCTTCACGCGCTCGGTCACCATCACCTTCGGCATTTCAGTGGTCATCATGCTGCTGGTGCGCGGGCAAACGTCGGTGGCGGTGCCGTTCTACGGCGTGGGCGTGTTCTTGCCGATCATGGTCATGGGGCTGGCCATCCGGCAGCACGTGCTGAAGACATTTACCGGCTGGCGGCGCCAGTGGGGGGCGGGGTTGGCCCTGTTTGCAGCGGTGCTGTCGGGCGTGGTGTTTGTCGGCCAAATCGCGGGCAAATGGGAAGAGGGCGGTTGGGTGCGCTTACTGTCGTTTACCACCCTGTTCCTGGCCGCGCACCTGGTGCTGATCTCGCCCATCGGCTACCGCGAGCCCAAGCAAATCCACCGCATCGTGCGCGACAAGGCCCGGGTTCAGGGCGCCATGGCCTCGATTGTGGAATGGCAGTCGCTCAAGATGCAGGAGTATCGTTACTGGCTGCTAGTCAAAATCGTGCAATTCTTTGCGTGGCTGAGGCTGCCGCCGCCGAGCTACATGCCTGGGCCCGCGCCGGTGATCGCGGGCGACTACGACCACGCGCTGCACGTCGATCACCCGGACGCGCCTTCTTTGCTGGCGCAATACCTGCTTCCTCAGCCGCTGCCCGAGTCGCACCTGGGCGGCCAACCTCAGGAAACGGCCGAACCGCCCGCGCCGCGCTAAGGCCGGGCGGCCGGTGGGTCAAATATCCAGCACCAGGCTGATGGGGCAGTGGTCCGAGCCCATGATCTCGGTGTGGATCTCGGCGGCCAGCACACGATCCTTGAGGTCGGGAGAGACGAAGAAGTAATCCAGCCGCCAGCCAATGTTGCGGTCGCGGGCGCGGGTGACCTGGTTCCACCACGAGTATTTGACTTCTTCTGGGTGCAGACCGCGGAAGGTATCGATCAGTCCGGCCTTGAAAAACTCGCCCAGCGCCTCGCGCTCCTCGGGCATAAAACCCGAGACCTTGGCGTTTTCCTTGGGCCGGGCAATGTCGATCTCGGCATACGAGGTGTTCACGTCGCCGGTGACCACCACCGACCGGCCGGCGGCCATGTAGCCCTGGGCCACTTCCAGAAAGCGCTTGTAAAACGCCAGCTTGTGCGTCACCCACTGCGGCCCACGGCCGCCGTTCGGAAAATAGATATTAAAGAACACAAACTGCTCGAACTCGCTGATCAGGGTGCGGCCGTCGGCGTCCAAGGTCGGAATGCCCAGGCCGATGACCGTGCGCGCCGGCGCCTGGCGAGCGTAGGTGGCTACGCCGCTGTAGCCCTTCTTTTCGGCCGCCACCCAGGCGGCGCTGTAGCCGTCCGGCCCAAGCAGGGCCGGGGAAAGCTGGTCGGGGTGGGCCTTGGTCTCCTGAATGGCGACCACATCGCCGCCGCTTGCGCGCAGCCAATCAAGAAAGCCCTTCTTCTCCGCCGCGCGGATACCGTTGACGTTCCACGAAATCAACTTGAATTCGGACATATCAGACCTTGAAGGCTCCCGCCTGGTAGAACAATTCGCCGTCGACCCGGATTTCGCCCTGGCGCATGTCGCAAATCATATCCCAATGCAAGCTGGAGTGATTGAGACTGCCCGTGTCGGGATAGCCGGCGCCCAGCGCCATATGGAACGAGCCGCCCAATTTCTCGTCGAACAGGATCGCCTTGGTGAAGCGCTTAATGCCAAAGTTGGTGCCGATGGCAAATTCACCCAAATAGCGCGCGCCGGCGTCGGTGTCCAGCGCGCTCAGCAAGAATTCTTCATTCTTGGTGGCGCTGGCGTGCACCACCCGCCCCTGCTCCAATTTCAGCTCGATCCCTTCAATCTCACGCCCAAAGGCCACCACCGGATAGGTGAAGCGCACCCAGCCATTGGCCGAGTCCTCCACCGGCCCGGTGAAGATTTCGCCGTCGGGCATGTTGCGCTGGCCATCGGCGTTGATGAAGCGCCGGCCCTTGACCGAGAGGGTCAGGTCCACATTTGGGCCGCGAATGACCACCTGGTCGTGCGGCCGCATCCAGTCCACCAGGCGCTGCTGGTCGGCCGAGATGCCGCGCCAATAGGCCACCGGGTCCACCGCCGGATCATCCACATGCGCAGCGCCATATACGAAGTCTTCATATTCGCGCAGGCTCATCTCGGCGTCCTGCGCGCCGGCATCGGTTGGGAAATGGGTGGTCACCCACTTGAATTCACCGGCCGCCGTGCGCCGGAAATAGGTCTCTTGGATTGGCTCGAGGGCTTTGCGCTGGAGCGCCTGGCGGCCCGAGTCGACGCCGCTCATCTCACGGGTGTTGGCGGCGCCGCCCAAGGCAATCAGACACTCAAATTCCTCATACTGCATGCGCACAAACGGCGACACATAGGTGAGCTGCTGGTCGTTGGCCTGCCGCAGGAACAGCGCCGCCAGGCCCGGCAGGCTGAGCACCAGATGCGGCAAGCCGCCGCGCTCCAATACACGCTGGTAAACCGCTTCAATCAGGGGCGCGGCCACGGTCATGCCCGCGATGCTCACGCGCTGGCCGGGCTGAACGTTAACCGAGTAATCCACCAACACCTGCGCGAGACGTGTGACGCGGGGATCAGGCACAAACACCTCCAGGCTAGTGTGGGCCACATTATAGCCGCTGGCCGAAAGCGGCTATAATTTTGGCGTCGCGGAGAAGATAGCCATGCACGACCGCCATCCATCACCCCACACCACTCCCGCGGATAGCCCTCCATGCGTATCCTGACCACCGTGGCCGATTTGCGCCAGGCGCGGGCGAACGTGACCGGCACGCTGGGGTTGGTGCCGGCGCGCGGCGCGCTGCACGCGGGCAAGCTGTCCTTGGTAACGCGCGCTCGCGCCGAATGCCAGGCTGTAGTGGTCAGCCTGATCGGCAAGGAAGCGCCTCGGCGCGACGAGTTCGAGCGCGACCTGGGATTGCTCGAACCGCTGGGCGTGGATCTGGTCTGGGCGCCGGCGAAGGAGATCGCCTACCCAACCAGCTTTCAAACTTGGGTGACCGTGGAACAGGTCAGTTTGCCGCTGGAGGGCAAACGCCGCGTGGGCCACTTTCAGGGCTTTTCGACCCTGATCGCGAAACTGTTCAACATCCTGGCGCCGGATCGGGCTTACTTCGGTCAGATCGATGCCCAACGTGCTGCCATCGTGCGCCGGATGGTGCTGGATCTCGATTACGCGCTGGAAATTGTGGCCTGTCCAACCGTGCGCGAGACCGATGGGCTGGCAGTCAGCAGCCGCAACGCTGGGCTGAGTCCGGCCGAACGCCTGGCCGCCACCGTTTTGTACCGGGCGCTGGCAACCGCGCAGGCCGCGCACGCCGCCGGCGAGCGCGATGGCGACACACTGCGGGCGATCCTGTCATCCACACTGGCGGCCGAGCCGCTGGCGCGCGAGGAATATGTTTCGGTGGCCGACCCGGACAGCCTGGACGAGTTGGAACAGGTGGCCGGCGGCGCGCTGCTGTCGATCGCGGCGAAGATTGGAAAGACGCGGCTGATTGATAATATATCAAACTGGAAGTAGCAACGACTATGCTTCTCACCATTGACATCGGCAACACCAACGTCACCCTGGGGCTTTACGACGGCGACACGCTCGGCCCGCGCTGGCGGCTGGCCACCGACCACAACCGCATGGCCGACGAATACGGCATCCTGCTGGTCAATCTGTTCCAGCACACCGGGCATACCCCCAGCGAGGTGCAGGGCATTGCGCTGGCCTCGGTGGTGCCGCCGCTGACTGGCACGTTCGTGGCCGTCTGCGAAAATTACTTCGGCCAGAGCCCGTTCGTCGTCGATGCTGGCGTAAAAACCGGGGTGCGCATCAAGTACGATGACCCCAAGCAGGTGGGCGCCGACCGGGTGGTGGATGCCGCCGCGGTGCAGAAACTTTATGGCGGGCCGGCCTGCGTGGTGGACCTGGGCACCGCCACCACCTTTGACGCCATTTCGGCCGAGGGCGACTACCTGGGCGGCGCCATCGCGCCCGGCATCGGCATTGCCGCCGATGCCTTGTTCCAGCGCACCGCCAAGCTGCCCAAGGTGGACCTGGCGGTGCCGCCGGCCGCCATCGGGCGCAACACGGTGCACGCGCTGCAATCCGGATTGCTGTTTGGCTATGTGGGCCTGGTGGAAGGCATGGTGGCGCGCTTCCGGGCCGAGCTGGGGCCAGACATGAAGTCCATCGCCACCGGCGGGCTGGCGGGCATCATTGCCAGCCAGACCAAGGTCATCGACGTGATTGCGCCCTGGCTGACCCTGGACGGGCTCAAGATCATCTGGGAGCTAAATCACCAGTGAGCATTTTTCAAGACAAACATATCGTTTTGGGTGTCACTGGCTCGATTGCCGCCTACAAAGCCGCCGATCTGGCCAGCAAGCTGACCCAGGCCGGCGCGCTGGTCGACGTGGTGCTGACGGAGGCAGCGACCCACTTCGTCACCCCTTTAACCTTTCAATCTGTCACCGGTCGGCCGGCCTGGTCCGACCTGTGGACGGCCAGCGCCGAGGCACACATCGCCCACGTGGCCCTGGCCGAGCGGGCCCATTTGCTGATCATTGCCCCGGCCACGGCAGATGTCATCGCCAAACTGGCGCATGGCCTCGCGGATGACTTGCTGACCGTGACGGCCCTGGCGGCGCGCTGCCCGCTGCTGCTGGCCCCGGCCATGGATGCCGGCATGTATGAGCACCCGGCCACCCAGGCCAATCTGAACACCCTGCGCGAGCGCGGCGTGATACTGCTGGGCCCGGCCGAGGGCCGCATGGCTTCCGGCCTGACCGGCCGCGGCCGGCTGCTGGAGCCAGAGGCGCTCTTCGGCCACATCCGGCTGGCGTTGGCGCGCGGCGGCAGCCTGGCCGGCAAGCAGGTGGTGGTCTCGGCCGGCGGCACTCAAGAGCCGATTGACCCGGTCCGCTTTATCTCCAACCGTTCCTCCGGCAAACAGGGCTATGCCCTGGCCCAGGCGGCGCTGGACCGCGGGGCTGAGGTGACGCTGGTGACCGGCCCCACTGCGCTAGCCACGCCGCCCGGCGCGCGGCGGGTGGACGTGCAAACCGCGCAAGAGATGGCCCAGGCCGTGCTGGCCGCCAGCGCCGAGGCCGACGTCCTGCTGATGGCGGCTGCCGTGGCCGACTTCCGGCCGGCGCAGGTGGCCGAGCAAAAGATCAAGAAGAGCGCCGTGCCTGAGATTCGCCTGGAAAAGACGGTCGATGTGCTAACCGCGGTGGCCGAGGCGCGCGACCAGTCGCCGGCCAAACGCCCGACGGTAGTGGTCGGCTTCGCGGCGGAGAGCCAGGATCTGATTGAAAACGCGCGCGAAAAGGTGCTGCGCAAGCGGCTGTCGCTAATCGTGGCAAATGATATCTCGGCCAGCGACGCCGGTTTTGCGGTGGACACCAACCGCGTGACCCTGATTGACGCCGGCGGCGGCATTGAGACCTTGCCGCTGCTGAGCAAGGCCCTGGTGGCCGAAGCCGTGCTGGAACGGGTGGAAAGGCTGCTCGCCCGCCAGACCTGGTAGCCTGCCCAAAAGTGTTACAATTCGGCACCCGTGGGGGCAGGAAACGATATGCTTGAGCTTTGGAATTCGTCCGGTTTTTATCTGTGGGCCCTGACGACGGCGCTGGTTATCATCGCCCTGGCCTGGCTGGCCTATAACTCCTTCGCGGGGCAGGCCAGCGAGACCGAGCACCCCGCGCCCGCCGCCGGTCAGGACCCGGCCGCCATGCAAGCGTTGTCGGATCGCGTGACCGCGCTGGCCGAAGCGGCGCCGCACATGCAGGCCACGCTCGGCCGCACGCTGCAATACTGCGGTCTGGTGCGTTATGCCGACGGCTCCGGCGCCCAGGCCTTCTCGCTGGCAGTCTCCAATGCGCGCGGCGATGGCTTTGTGTTGTCGAGCAGCGTGCGCGGCGGCTTGAATGCCAAGCAGTTGAGCCGCTGGTCATCCGCTCAGACGCTTAGCCTGGAAGAACAGTCCGCCCTCGATCAGGCCCGCGGCCAGCAGGATAAGTCCTAGAACATTTATTCTTATGCCGGTTTGACAAACCCCTCTAACCTGCTAAACTTCCATCTAGCAATCTAGCTGGCGCAACTCAAATCAAGACAAAGTAGGTCCCCTTTAGGAGGCAGGATGTTCACGTTCAAACCTGCGTCGAAGAACAGCTCCAACGGCAATGGCAAGGTCGATAGTCAGAGTAATGGTAACGGCAACACACCTGAGAATGCAGACGGTCATAGTACCGGGAATGCGAAAGTCAGCAGCAACGCAACAACCAACAGCACCAGCCGCGCGCCGCTAGGCAACTGGCTGGGTCTGGGCAATGGGCACAAGACTGGGAACGGCCATCCCATCGGCAATGGCAACCCGGGCAAAATCGAAAGCATCATCGGGCCGGGTATCAATTTTCAGGGCAATTTCAGCGGCGCGGGGGGTATACGCATCGAAGGCACCTTTGACGGCAGCATCAACGTCAAGGGCCAGGTGGTAGTGGCCGACGGCGCCAAGGTCATCGGTAACATTCAAGCTTTCGCGGTCAATGTGGCGGGCAGCGTGCAGGGCAATATCACTGCCAATAAAGTCGAGATCCGCTCGACCGG